>CAYYXU010000154.1:0-1739 GCA_964475645.1 uncultured bacterium
CCATCAACAAAATTGTTATCTACAATATTTACTAAGTAAAAAGTGTTATAAATATCATTTAATAATTTATAGGATTTTGATTTCGCATCATAAATATTGGCCCAATCATCAATCCACAAACTGAACGCTTCATCCTTCCATATTAAGAATGATCGTGTATCTACAATAGTAGGCTGCATTATTTCCTTCCCAGGGAATACGCCCCATGTTACAGCATTGACACTATTTTCAGGCAAATTCGAAATTAAATCACCGTTTTTATTTACCGCTTGATAAGATATATTATCTAAAGAGTCTATAATCTCTAGTAATTTATCCAGTTTATTCTTTGAGGTAAAAAACTCCAGGTAGAATTTTTGATAAACTCTACCTCCTGGATCACCCCATCCAATATCAGGGTCCTCCGACGATACACCATTGAATTTTGGCTGGGAATTGATTGTAAAAAAGCCCAACTCATTTAGTTTAGTCAATTCTTTCGAAATTTGTTTGCTTTCGATGGCAAGTGGTATTTCACACCAGGGCAAACTATTTATTTTACCTTCACAAAAGGATACAAAAACATTCGTTAAATCCTTGACTGATTTCGGTTCACCCCAGAGTTTTTTCCTTCGGGCTTTAACTTTATCACTTTTTGACCCTGCTCTTATAGCATGATACTGATTAAGTTCTCCAAATGTGGGACTTGTTATATCACCCCAACGACCATTAGGAAAATCATCCCAAGTTTCCGTACGCGTTAAATAACTCACCGGACGATTACTCCAATATATTGGCCGCACATCCTCTATAGTTTTTCTATCCCTAGCTGCTGATTGGCGCCATGGCAATTCCCTTACAGACCTTTGAGCTGAAGTTAGTCCAAGTAATCTTAATATTTCTGAAACAGAATGTTCGAGGTTAAGTGTATAGAAATGTAAGCCAGGCACACCTTCTGCTATGAGTTTTTCACACATTGAAGTCGCCTGGTCGATGCCATAATTAATCACGCTGGAATCATCATTTTTAATAGATTCAATATTTTTTGTAACTGACTTAGGAATACTAATCTTACAGAATTGAGTAAATTTTATAAACCTAGCATAATTATTTATGGGCATGATTCCAGGAATTATCGGAACATGTATGCCTATGGTGGAGCATTTATCTCTAAATGTCAAAAATTTATCTACATCATAAAATAACTGGGTTACAATAATGTCTGAACCTGCATCAACTTTTTCCTTTAAATACGATATGTCTAGATCAATATCACTTTGTTCTTGATGACTATCTGGATATCCACCAACGCCCAAGAAAAAGTCATTACCGAACTCCTTCCTTATATAGCGAACAAGATCAATGCCATATTTAAATCCCTGTTCATGTTTCTCCCATTCTCCGGTTCCTTCCGGCGGATCTCCTCTAAGCGCCAGAATATTTGAAAGACCATTCTCTTGTGCATCCATAAGGACCTTATTAATTGATGATACAGACATGTTTGTACATGTAAGATGCATCATTACTTCTAATCCAAAATATTTCTGGATTGTTTTACTCATTTCCAAAGTTCTATCAGCAGTGGACCCACCTGCTCCCCAGGTTATATCAATATAAGCTGGTTGCAAAGATGCCATTCTATCAATTCTGCTATAAAGATTATCCAGACCAAAGTCCGTCTTGGGCGGAAAAAATTCAAAACTGTAATAAGTTTTACCTTGGGCCTTAAAATCTTCTAATTTGTCTGAAATTTTCATAAA
>CAYYXU010000154.1:1839-3788 GCA_964475645.1 uncultured bacterium
TCCTTTTCCTGTAGTCCAAACATTCTGGTGGCAATTGGGTAAGATTCCAGTACGGGTTTTTCCGCAATATGCAAATAAAAAGGTATAGTATATCTTTCTTTGATTTCAGCTACCGCACCGATGTGATCTAGGTGTGCATGTGTGTTGATAATCGCAATTGGCTGTAGATTGTTTTCTTCCAAGACCTGAATAATTTTTTGGTACTCATCACCAGGATCAATTAATACACATTGACTACTTACCTGATCGCCTACTATATATGTATTTTCTTGAAATGGACCAGTGACAATACTTTGGACTACTAGTTTCAAATATGATCAAAAAATAATTCAGATAAAAAATTAAGCTTGTCTTTATAGGAATGTGGATAAAGAAACCATAAACTAGCAGATAAACTACTCAGCAGTGAATTACCATCTTGAGGAGTAAAACAAAACCCACTGATTTCATTCCCATTTCTCACGTTCAATGTTTGCTCAACAATTACAGTTTGATTCAATATCCTCCCATAATGTCCATGATCTCTGCCAAACGAAAAGACTGTGCTTGTCATATCTTTTGCAGTAAGTGCCACATATTTGTTTGCATTCAGTTTATCTTTCACTTCATTCAATGATGTTGATTCATTTACTATCAAATTAAACCACAACACATGCATATATTGGCTATTGACCTTCATTGCTGATGAAAACATGTTAAGATCCATGTCTAAGGTCTTGAAAAGCGCAGCAGCATCTTTAGCATGGTGTGAACCATACTGATCTGAAACATGGACATTGACCTGTGGAGATGGTATATAACCATCTTCTTGATGCATATCGTTAGCTCGTCTAATACAAACATATTTACCCGCAACGAAATTTTCAGGTCCCAAGCCATCCAATGCAATTGTTTTTGTAATACAGGAAATATTGTGCGTGTTACAGGATACTATCTGTATGAATTGATCACTTTCAGTCAATAAAGAATCATCGTTGATACCAATCGCATATTTCTTTCCAAATTCAGACTCGCTACCTTGCGCCAAGAAGCCTTTTCCCTTCTCAGCGAATTTAGAATAATACCTTTCTTTATTGTGGCGACCTATCCCTTTTGGTGTACAATCAATTATTACAGTAGCTCGTTTAATTGCTTCTTCCGTTTCTAAGACTGGTTCCATCCCGAGAGCACAGAAATCATCTACTTTTGTTTTATCGACTACTAAGCGAGCACCGCGATGCTGTAAATCAAGTACCTTTGTATAATCTCCGAGTAATGCACTATTTTTATGAAATGTTATTTCATCAATACCCAATTTATCTCTATAGTCCGTTAATAGACCAATAAGGGGCTCACCAATAGTTCCAGTACCTATAACATGTATAATTTTCCTCTTTCCCATAAAAACCTAACTTTTAATATCTTTAGCTATAATTTAGATTATCTTTCTAAGTGTTTTTTTTCAGTGAATATTTGTCTTATAAACCAAGCGGCTATAAAAATTATTACTACTGCGACTGCAGAGATGAAATTACTAAAATAATAATATTTCATTTTAATTTATTTCGGATATCAATGATTTTTAATATATGTATTCTGAATCGCAGCATAAATGAAAATAGCATTGAAAATATGATCAGCGATATCAGAAAAGGAATAACAATGTCTGGATTTTGCTGTGTTATTTCAACTTGCGGGTGGGATTGAAATTGTTCTTCCCAAAATTGAACAGAGTAAAATATAATTGGCACATCAATAAAGGCAATAATACCAAGGACTGCTGCGTACCTTGAAGTCCGTTCGGGGTGCCCCCCAAATGAGCGTAACATGAAATATCCCACATATATTAAAAACAAAATAAGTGTGGTTGTGAGACGTGGCTCCCATGTCCACCACGTACCCCAAATTGGTTTTGCCCAAATTGGTCCTGTGATTAATACCAGTGTTACGAACAATGTTCCTATTTCTGC
>CAYYXU010000155.1:0-3770 GCA_964475645.1 uncultured bacterium
AGAATCTGAAACCCTGCTGAATCTTCCGTTGGGTATATAGAATTGGTCGTGTCTACCAAGTCACCCATCGGAAAACGTTTTGAAACCAACGGTAGCTTGATATCAATAAACCAGGTTGGAACTACAAAATCGGAAGGACTTTGAAAATCACAGGCCGCAATAATAATAACCAGCAGACCAACGAAAATTTTATTTATTCGCTTGCGAAAGAGATTCAGTAAACTGCTGAGGTAATCTCGTTCCATTTATAAGGGGGATAGTCCCAAAGAAATTCTCTAATTTTCATGAGCTTTACTACAAAAAAAAACCCCGGTTTTACCGGGGCAGAAAATCAAAATAGAATTCAGTTCCTAATAGCGGTAATGATCAGGCTTATATGGTCCTGTTTTAGAAACCCCGATATAGTCTGCCTGTTCATCAGATAATTCTGTAAGTGTCACACCTAGATGTTCCAAGTGTAACCTAGCCACTTCTTCATCCAGTTCTTTTGGCAGCATATAGACGCCCAATTCAGGTTTTTCAGTCGCCAGGGCAATTTGCGCCAACACCTGATTAGTAAACGAATTTGACATTACAAAACTTGGATGTCCTGTCGCACAACCAAGATTCATCAAGCGTCCCTCAGCGAGCAAATAAATATCATGGCCATCATCAAATGTATAGCGGTCCACCTGAGGTTTAATCACTTCCCTATTTACGCTAGAATCTTCATTCAGCTTATCAACCTGAATTTCATTATCAAAATGACCGATGTTACAGACAATGGCCTGATCATTCATCGCCTTCATATGTTCCAGAGTAATCACATCGCGGTTACCTGTAGCCGTCACAAAAATATTTGTTTCTGGTATCGCCTGCTCAATGGTAACTACCTCGTATCCTTCCATGGCTGCTTGCAAGGCGCAAATTGGATCAATTTCCGTAACCAATACACGAGCGCCATAACCGCGCATGGATTGGACACAACCACGACCAACGTCCCCATAACCACAGATCAACACTGTCTTGCCGGCTACCATTACATCCATTGATCGCTTCAGTCCATCAGCCAGTGATTCACGGCAGCCATAAATATTGTCAAACTTCGATTTTGTGACAGAATCGTTGACATTATAGGCCGGGAATAACAGCGTCTGGTCTTTAGCCATTTGTTCAAGGCGATGGACACCCGTAGTAGTTTCTTCCGATACGCCAATTATATTTTTCGCCACTTTATGCCAATGCATAGGATCTTTTTCAAGGACTTCACGCAACAATGACTCAATAACCTGTTCTTCTTTAATTGTTGTGGTTATTTCAGGGGCTGTGCCGTGCTTAGCAAAATGTTCCTCAAGCTCGTATCCTTTGTGAATAAATAGAGTTGCATCACCACCATCATCAACAATCAGGTCGGGACCTTCATTACCATTAAATGTTAGTGCCTGCAGTGTACACCACCAATATTCCTCTAAACTCTCGCCTTTCCAGGCATAAACGGGTACGCCTGATTCTGCAATAGCTGCAGCGGCATGGTCTTGGGTAGAAAAAATATTACAACTGGCCCAGCGCACGTCAGCACCAAGCTCAACGAGTGTTTCGATCAACACGGCTGTTTCAATAGTCATGTGTAATGAACCGGTAAGTTTTTTTCCAGCTAATGGTTTGTCTAACCCGTATTTTTTACGAGTCACCATAAGACCTGGCATTTCTTTTTCTGCAATAGCGATCGCTTTACGACCGTCATCAGAAAGATTAATATCCGCAATTTTGTGCTGCAATTCTTCGACAATGGTATTAGCTACTGTAGCTGTGTCCATTAAAGATTCCTTTCATTTACTACAGATTTTAGCTTATCCACCATATCTGTTTTTTCCCAGGTGAAGTTGTCGCCTTCACGACCAAAATGACCATAAGCAGCTGTTTCGCGGTAGCGGGGACTTTTAAGATCTAAATGAGCAATTATGGCCCCTGGTTTTAACGGAAACACTTCTTGCGCTACTGCTGTTAATTTATCATCGGTAATTTTCCCTGTACCAAATGTCTTTACATAAAATGATGTCGGTTCTGCAACACCAATGCTATATGAGAATTGGACCTCACAATTATCAGCTAAATCGGCTGCTACTATATTCTTGGCAATATACCTTGCCATATACGCAGCTGAACGATCTACCTTTGAGGGATCCTTGCCGGAAAAAGCTCCCCCTCCATGGGGCGCGTAACCACCATAGGTATCCACAATAATCTTACGTCCCGTTAAGCCAGTATCGGCATCCGGGCCACCAAAAACAAAACGACCAGTACCATTGACAATAAAACTGCCCGAATTCTGTAAACCTGATTCCTTAAGAACCGGTTTTATCACGTGTTCAATCACTTTTTCTTGTACAAACTCATGTTCAGCTGATTCTGTTTCGAATTCCGCAAGCATATCATCGTGCTGGGTAGCAATAACTACTTTTGATATTGATACCGGCTGTCCATTATCATAGTCAACTGAAACTTGGGATTTACCATCCGGACCTAGCCAAGGCAGAGTTCCATCCTTTCTTACATGAGCAAGTCGTTCTGTAAATCTATGTGCAAGGTGGATGGGTAGGGGCATTAATTCGGGAGTTTCCTTACAGGCATAACCGAACATTAATCCCTGGTCACCGGCACCTTGTTCATGATCGCCTGATTCATCTACACCCTGGGCAATTTCGCTGCTTTGTTCCTGCATCTTAACTAATATTTTCACAGCTTTATCATCCATCCCACGGGCTTCGTTCGTATAGCCAATATCTCGAAGCGTATTTTTAACGATGGCTTCTACATCGGCTGTACCCTTTGAACGTACCTCTCCGGAGACAACTACGAGTTGTTTGGTAGCCAGAGTTTCACAAGCAACATGAGATTCAGGATCTTGTCCTAGTAAATCATCAACTAATGCGTCTGATATTGCATCACAGACTTTATCTGGATGGCCTTCAGTTACAGATTCCGAAGTAAATGTAAATCTACTCAATTGTTATCTCCTTTGTTATTTTCACAATACAGCCGGCGAATATAAAGTTTTACTACTTTACTAACCAACTAAGTTTCCCTTAAATAAAATACCCATTATTAATCAATGGTTGGGCCTGCATTTTTTACAACTTCATCACCCTGATCGTACTGCTTAAAATTATCCTGAAATTTCTGAACCAAAACGTGGGCAGTACTAGTATACTCACTTTCATCTTTCCACGCAGATTTTGGTACTAAAATGCCAGGATCTATATCGGCCAGTGTTATAGGCACCTGAAAACCAAAATATGGATCTTGTGCAAATTCAGACGACTGGATACTACCGTCCAATATTGCGTGGATTATCTGCCGGGTAATTGGTAGAGAAATCCTTGCAGCACCAGAACTTGCATTGCAGCCTACCCAACCTGTGTTCACCAAATATGCCGGGACGTTGAATGTATTCATTTTGTCCCTTAATAATTCCGCATACCGCAGTGGGTGCAATGTTAAGAAAGGCCCTCCGAAACAGGGTGAAAATGTAGCCACTGGCTCTGTGATCCCTCTTTCCGTACCGGCAACCTTGGCCGTATAACCGCTAATGAAATGATACATGGCTTGTTCCGGCGTAAGCTTAGCCACTGGAGGTAAAACACCATAAGCATCGCAAGCCAGGAATATGATATTCTTTGGATGATCGGCAACACTGTTCTGACCCTGTGAAAAAAGAGAATTTTCAATGTGGTCCAAGGGATAAGACACACGGGTATTCTGGGTTTTTGAGTCGTCCGTAAAATCTATCT
>CAYYXU010000156.1:0-3765 GCA_964475645.1 uncultured bacterium
AAGGGGTCGTTGTCCAACAATATTCACCAGAGGAACGTCCCGGCTTAATTTGTTTAAGCTCTTTCGTTTCCAGCAAACTCAACTTTAAAAGTTGCACGTTGGGTAATTTAATTTTTGTTAGAAAATCATGAACTGTATCATCTATACACAGAATCCAAAGTTTATAATTGCCTGCGTGACGTTCCATAGACATATGTAAAGCCAGTCCTTGAGGAAGGAAAAGACTGTCGAACAATGTCACGAAGTGTTCCATCAATCTCCTTGATACGCGTTTATGGAATCAATCATAAACAATTTATGAATTGTATTTTCCTTAAGCAAAATATTTTTCAAAAAAAGAATACGCCGGTTTAAATTGTGAGCAACTTTATAATAGCCTCTTATCACTAATAACCACCAGCGTTACAATTAGATGCCGATAGGCTAAGTCATTTTTGGTTAAACATATTGGAACGCCCTCGTCATTCGACCTTCGTACACAAAACAATGTTGTTATGGTAGAAGTTTGTGTTGTTAGGTAATACCTTTCCTAATACTAGACCAAGTGCGTTTATTGGTGATACCAATATAACCCCAAAGATAATACGCATATATGGATTTTTTGGCAAAAGCACTTGAGATATATATGCGGTTAACATCTGAAATACTGTCTCTATGTATGTGGTACTCTTTACTTGAGACTGAATTTTGAAGCCATGGCGTTCCAATAAATGAATGATTCCAAAAGATGTGTATCGAGCAAAGTCAAAAGGAGTCTCGTGTTCGTCCCAAACGAATGGTAAAGTAATCAGAAGTTTGCCATTTATTTTGGTGACTCGATTGATTTCAGCAAGCAACGTATCAAGATTAAATATATGTTCAAAGACTTCACTGGAAAAAACGTGATCAAAATACTCGTTTTCAAAAGGTATCTTTTTCCCATTATAAAAAACATCAATCGGCTCATTTTTGTGATCATGGCCACTTTCCTCAATATCTAATCCGATATATTCATCAACGCAAAAAAAATGTCTATAAGGCATACTACCGCAACCAACATCTAGAAGACGACCACCGCTTAAGTCTTTGCTTAATGATTTAATACCTTTCAATAATCCTTTACGGACAATGTAGAAGTGATTAATTATTAAACCCAAAAAAGATGGGTCAAATGACTCTTTAGCAAACAAGGTTTTTAGCCAACCTATCATCTTTTGATCTCTCCACACTCAGACATAATATATTGCTATTGTTCCCCACTTTCTATGGATAAATCAGGATGCATCGATAAATCACATAGTCATTTGTCGAAAAGGTTTATACAATGTATCTGTGTAATGAATTACACATTTCATTAGCTAATCATTAATATTTTTCTTGCTAAAAATATACCCTTTTAATGTAGAGTTAATCTTGGTTGATTCAGGGAACAAGGGGCTATCAAAACTCTCAACCAGATAATAGTTATTTTTTAATTTATTAATCAACCATTGTTCAGAAATCGTATAGCAAGGGTAACTTCCTCCTATTAATGGTGTTGCATGCTGGACGTATATTTTGTTAGATTTGGATTTATTTATTATAGTTCGATCAAAAATAATAACATCAGCAGCGATATTACTTACAGAGTCTATAGTAGTTTGAGGATTAGGCATGTACTGTATTGAGTTAGAAATTAATACAACATTAGGATTACAAACATTTAGACAATTTTCTATTGAGTCATGAAATCTAAGAATTTCATCTTGAATGTGAGCCCTTCCAGCCTTTACATAGTGTGTCTGCTCAACAATATTCCAACTTGACAGTTTAATTCCATTAAAAAACCTATTATTCTGAAAATAGGTAGTACCTAAAGATCCTCCAATATCCAGCACACATAAACGTCCACTATGTCGTGCAGCGACCCAAATAATTCCTGTTAAAACTTGCCATGAATACTCAATTCTATCAAATAAAATGCCGTCACGCTCATATGCCATCTCTCCGCTCTTCACTTTTAAAGTAGAATTGAGTACTTTTTTAAGGATATGTTTATCATCATATCCTTTGCAATGGACTAGGGCATCGTCCCATGATTTATATTCACCAGTAAAGTAAGTCCCTTTCTTTCCTAACAATAATTTTAGTATTGTATAAATGATTGGGGGTAATAAATTTTTTATTAAGCTCCGCATAAAAATTTTTTCATTTTACAATATTATTTAAGTAGTACATTTGACGCAATCTGTATTTAAACGAAACTTAATTTTCCGGATACCTTTTAAATAATCACACAAAGAATCATTGTAAGCATATTTCCAATGAGGTCAAAAAGGTACAAATGGTCAATAATATTATTGATAAATTGTGAAACTAAGTTTGAATAGTTTCATCAATTCCAAATTCACTATTTTTGCATTATTTTCTTAGTACAACAGTCATAAAAAATAACGAAATAAATACAGCAGTCAGAAATATTTTTATTCATTAACTAACTAATGTCATTGTTAAAGATATTTTTTATCAGGAATCTATTAATCAAATCAAACAACCTGAAGGGAGGATCTTTTATTAGAAATTGAAGCGAATGCATCATTTTTTTGATTTGTTATCTCCTCATTTTGAATATTCGTAACAATCAACTAAGAAAGGCATGCTGTAAGTGCATCAATGACAGACTCTATTTCTAATAAGGAGATTCCTGGAGTTATCGGAAGACTTAACACTTCTTTATGAATTAGTTCTGATATTGGGTAATCACCTTTTTTCTTGCCCATCTCTTTATAGGCCAATTGTAAATGAGGCGGAATGGGATAATGAATCATTGTGCCAATTCCAGCTTTTTTAAGGTTATTAATCAAATCATTACGCTTATGATGTCGAATTACAAATTGATGCCAAACAGGTTCTGCCCAATCCGGAATTACTGGTAATGCAATCTCTTCAAAATAAGCCAAATGTTCAAGATAGATGCTAGCAATCTTTCTACGTTCTTCATTTTGTTTATCAAGTACTTTCAGCTTCTCAATCAAAAATGCTGCTTGCAGTTCATCTAGTCTTGAATTAAATCCCTTAACTTCATTTTGATATTTGGTCTTTGAACCATAGTTGCGTAACAGATTAATTTTGTTAGCTAGCGCTGGATTATTAGTAGTTACTGCTCCACCATCTCCTAGAGCACCAAGGTTTTTAGACGGATAAAAACTAAATCCAGACGCATTACCTAATCCACCAACCCGTCTTCCTTTATATCGTGCACCGTGTGCCTGTGCTGAGTCTTCAATAACTTTTAGCCCAAACTTTTCACCAATCTCATTTACAGTATCCATATCGCACGGTTGTCCATACAAATGTACAACGATGATCGCTTTGGTCCTTGATGTAATTGAATCTTGAATCCGGGATGGATCGATATTATATGTCTCAATTCTCGGCTCTACAGGAACTGGGATCGCCCCAACATTGCTTACAGCAAGCCAAGTAGCTATATATGTATTAGAAGGGACAATCACCTCATCTCCGCTTCCAATTCCAAAGCCCTGTAAAATAAATTGCAATGCATCAAGACAATTTCCGACTCCGACACAATTCTCGACCTCACAAAAATTGGCAAACTCTGATTCAAATCTATTGACCTCGTTGCCTAGAACATACCAACCAGATTCTAATACTCTATTAAATGCAGTAGTCAATTCAGATTTGCTTGCATCATTCACAGATCTAAGGTCAAAGAATTCATTCATATTTTTTGCAAAGTGCAATTATAACTTTAAAGGTCATGATGTGTTAGAATCTATTACGATT
>CAYYXU010000157.1:0-3741 GCA_964475645.1 uncultured bacterium
AACGGGAAACAGTAAAGTATAAAAAACTCCAGGATTATCTCAACCGCGGATATACCCAAACCTAAAAATATTTCCTTTAAACCTGGTACTGTTGAACACTAATTGGATTCGATCAATGATTTGGTGAGGTTACCAGTGGAAATATAAAACCTTGTTATTATTCAGTCTGATATAAATAAATCTTCATTCTAATATATATTTTTATTGTGTGATATAGATCATAAGCAAATATAAATCCAGTGGATAATCTTGCTAATATATGTACCTTCAGCACCTAATTACCAATATGATCGAGGTAGGGTATTCGAATGCATCCAAAGAATGATAATATGGTAGATATTTATAACATTAAAACGTAATCCGCACATAATGTTTAATAAGAATCTATTGTTTTACGTTACTTTTTTGATTGGCATTTTGCACGCACAATTAACGATAGCGTTAGAGACTGTAGAGTTTCCAGGATATGCCTCAGATATACAAGTTCCAGTAATTGTAAATAACCCAAATAATAGTATATCGGGATTGCAGTTTGACATGGTGGTTGATCCAAATATTATATCACCTTTTTCAATTAATGCAAGCGGTGGTGCCGCTGGATTTTCCGCGGAAATGAACCAACTTCCTTCAGGTGCTTATCGAATTTTACTTTATAACGCTGGTAATGCTTATCCGATTCCAGCTAATTCGGATACTGTAATGACCATACATTTTGATGGATCGAATATTGCATCAGCTGTAATTGACCTGGAAATGTCCGAACTAATTGTAACCGATAGCAGTGGGGCCGATTTGGGTGCGTCGAGTGGCAATGGGATTGTCTCAATCGGTTTTGTTGTAGGTCTGAGTATGAGTTCAGATAGTGGTGATGTGTCTGAAATGGCAGAATTACAGGTTAGTATGGATAATGATGGTACAGTAGGCGGAGTGCAGTTTGATCTTTTAAATGAGCCAGATTATATATCTATAGATAGCATATGGACTGCAGATCGTACAAATGGTTTCACGATTTCCACTACTGATGTCGGTAGTGGGACTAGAATCCTTTTATATAGTACTACTAATAATAATATTGCGCCAGGAATAGAACCAATCCTAAACGTGAGGTTCTCTATAAATGATGATGCTTATGGTGATGATGTATTAATTTATTTTAATGAGGTCACCGTTTCCGATAGCATTGGTGGCATATATTGGATTTCAGAATTAGACACTGGCATGGTAACCGTTTTCCCTGGCTATATGGAAGAACCTCATAATTTGATTGCAGTTTCTGGGTTGGATGGCGAAGTACCTTTAAACTGGGATCCGCCCATAGGGCCAATTCCGCCTTCAGTACCATTTACAATTGAAATATTAACAGATAATTATCCAGGTGAAACCAGTTGGGACCTTGTTCATGTGGATGGAGATAGTGTTGTTGCTAGTATTATTACGGGTGAATTAATAGACTTAGCTACCTTATATACTTGGGATCTAGATATCCCATCTGGTGGGTATGTATTTACAATTTATGATACTTTTGGTGATGGTATTTGTTGTGCTTATGGAGAAGGGTATTATCGTCTAATTCTCAACGGTATTGAGATCGCAACAGGCGGTGAATTTACTGCAACTGAAAGTGTAACATTTAATACGTCTGATGGTCGATTTAATATAATTCAATACAGTTATATAAATCCTATGCCGATTGAAAAAGAATTATCTACTTATGAGGCGCGGGAAGATTTCAGTTTATCTCCACCATTTTTCGTAGACATGGGTATAATTAATGAACTTGGTCAAGAAAGTAATATTGGTGGATTCGTTGATCCGATACTTTTAAGAAATGTCCCCGACATTTCTGGTTATAACCTGTACCGTAGCTCTGCAAGTGCTCCAGATTATGAGCTTATTGTTAGTGTTGGCGCTGGTGTACATGAATACACTGATAATGAAGTAATCAATGGTGCTACCTATTATTATTATGTAACCACAGATTATTCTCCTGAAGGCACGGAATCGGGACCTAGCAATGTAGTCGATGGTACACCAGTCGAATGGGTAGAGTTATCTATTACTAATGGTTCTGCTCTATCAGGTCAGACAGATACGCTTGATATATCGATTAATAATGAAGCCGAAATAAGTTTTTTCTATATAGAAATAGCTGACGACCCTGATTATATCATTGCGGAAACAATACTACCGACCAATCGTACTCAAGGCTGGACGCTAGATGTCACTGAAGCCAGTGGTGTTATGGTGATAACCGGGTGGGGAATAAGCAATAATCTTATTCCTGGAAGTGATCCTGTGTGCAAAGTGATTGTACGTAGCATAAGTATGGAACCAAGTCTTGTAGATCTAGAATTCACTTTTGCGAATATAAAGGATTACAATGATGTTGAAATGAACTGGACAGGTTCTGACGCAAATTTCGAGGTGAGTGTTGAAACCCAATCCTTGGCGATGCCAAATGCAGTAGCGAATCCTGGAGACGTAATTACCTTACCACTTATGATCAGCAATACCCAACCAGTTACAGCGATTCAGTTTTCTATCTCAAGTACAGCGAATCAGGTGACTGGAGTGCTGGTCGATCCAACCGCATATATGGATTTCAATGATTGGTATTTTGCCGGTAATACAGTAGGAAATGAGTATTATATTGTAATTGTAGATCTAACCCTTAATAATCCTATCGCACCTGGAATGGGTCATATTGCTGACATTTCTCTTTACGTTGAACCTAGTGTACAAACAGGTAGCAGTATTGAGATTGGTATTGTAGATATGATTATGGCTGATGCGAATAATATTCCAATGTATACTGAGAGTATTAACCCAAGTATTTTTGTCGGCACACCAATGGCAAAATTTTCTCTTGATACAAATCTAACTATGTCAGGATATGCTGCAGATAATATTACCATCAGCTTAGAAAATATTGTACCCATTTCTGTTTTTGAAATGCTACTAATAGATATGCCTGATGGTTTGTCTGTTACAGCTGTAAATCCTGCGGGTCGATTTGTAGATGTTGGTGGCTCACTCTTGGATAATTCCGGTGAAGACGAAGATGGGAATTGTTTCATATTTGGTTACACGATCGGATCAGCTATCCCTGTAGGGACTGGCCCAATACTAGAGATAAGTGTACAACAAAAGAACTATTTTGGTGGCCAACTAGGATTATTTTTCGGTGACGTAACTGCTAGGGACGAAAATACAAATGAGGTAACAGTTTCTGCCACAGGATATGGTATGTTCAGTATTGCACTAGAGACCATCGATGATATTGCTTTGCCAAATCGATATACGCTATACCAGAATTATCCGAATCCATTTAATCCTGTAACTGTACTTCAGTACGATCTACCAGAACTTTCAAATGTGGAATTGACCATTTATGATCTTGCTGGCCGTCAGGTAAGAAGTTTATTACACGAAACACAAGCACCAGGATTAAAGACAATTATATGGGATGCTAGAGATGACATGGGCAATAAAATGGGTGCAGGTGTCTATATTTACCAATTAAAAACTGATAATTTTATTGCTTCAAAAAAAATGATTTTAGTTAAGTAATCATTTAGCTTTTTTTGTGATTGAGGGCAGGTTCATCCTGTCCTTTTTTATTTCGCGTAAGAAACACATTTGATTAATTTCCCCGGCTAAACTTTTGAATAATTAATAAATTTAATATTGATGCCGTGGTGGTGGAACTGGTAGACACGCCAGATTTAGGATCTGGTGCTC
>CAYYXU010000158.1:0-3731 GCA_964475645.1 uncultured bacterium
CCTCCAGTATATGTACCTGACCAACGTTTAGAAGTATAATTCATGGTAAGGGTCTGTTTGCCTGTACCAAATAATAGGATTTCACGAATCTTAGAGTCTATCTTAATCCAAGGTGTTGTAAAGTTGAACTGGTAGTGTTTGGCTAAACTTTTTAAAATGCCACCATACCAGTTACCGCGTGGTTGTTCACCTAATGGGACGATTGCACCTTGAATCAATGATTTCGATTTATCCGGTACTATTAAATTTGGATCAATATTCATTTGTGTACCCAATCCATCACAAAGATTACATGCGCCATAGGGTGAATTAAATGAAAACATTCGTGGTGTTAGTTCATCCAATGATGCTTCGGGGTGGTCAGGACAGCCAAAATGTTCGCTAAATAAATGGTCTGTACCTTTTAAATCATGTATGATGATCGCACCTGACCCCACTTTCAGAGCCAACTCTATAGATTCTGTTAATCTTTCTTTATAATCTCCTTTTAAGATCAGTCTATCAACTACAACTTCTATATCATGAATTTTATTCTTATTAAGATTAATCTTATCCTCAATCTGGTACAGTTTACCATCGACTCTGGCACGTAAATATCCTTCCCGTCGAATTTCAGAAAAAACGCCTTTATGCCCCCCCTTTCTTCCTCTAACTACCGGCGCTAATACGTAAATACGTGTATCTCGATCAAGCCTACAAACTGTGTCTACAATTTGCTGTACAGTCTGCCTTTCGATTGGCTTAGCACATATCCAACAATGCGGATTACCCACATGCGCAAATAGCAACCGTAAATAATCATGTACTTCTGTAACTGTCCCTACAGTTGATCTGGGGTTACGTGCAGTTGCCTTCTGTCCCATTGAAATTGCCGGAGAAAGTCCATCTATATAATCCATGTCAGGTTTTTCCATTAATCCAAGAAATTGACGGGCGTATGATGATAGAGATTCCACATACCGACGTTGTCCTTCAGCATAAATCGTATCAAAGGCAAGAGAAGATTTTCCAGAGCCTGATAAACCGGTGATTACAACAAGTTTGTCCCGAGGGATGTCTAAATCTATATTTTTTAAATTATGCTGCCTGACACCTTTCAATACAATATTTTCAGATGATTTCATAGATGTGTTTTTTACTCAGTTTATAGTGTGAATCGGGTTCGGGCAATTGGATAAAAAATTATAATTCCATTAAATTCAAGGACAACGCCAAATTTAGTGCTATTTACATTCAGATCAAATTTCGATTTGCTTTTCACCCTACAGCACTTCCTAACATTATAAAACAATATTGCCAGCGATAAAGATTATGGATTACATTGCAATATGAGTTCGCTAAAAAACCATATATTGATATCTATGCCTCATTTGCAGGACCCTTATTTTGGACAAGGCATAGTCTTGGTTTGCGAGCACAGCAATGATGGTGCCCTAGGTTTAATTATAAACAAACCATTTGAAAAACCAGAATTGAAGGTGTTATTTCAAAAACTACTAAAGGATCAAGATAAAATAATCAAAATTATCCCAAAAGTATATTTTGGAGGACCAGTATTAATCGAACGAGGCATTGTAGTGCATAGTAGTTCTTATAACAGTGAAGATAGCATGGAAATATCGGAAGAATTTTCTATCACAAGTAGCCGAAAAATTTTACAGGATATTTCTGATGGTAATGGCCCTGAACAATATAAATTAATGCTTGGGCATGCAGGATGGGAAGCAGGTCAATTAGAGCGAGAAATTGAAAATGGCGATTGGCTAATGCAATCTACATCACACAATTTTGTTTTCAATACAGAAGAATCAAAAATGTGGGAAATAGCTGCAGGTTCTTTCGGAGTAGAAACATCCCAAATATCAGGTTTGGGCGGTTCAGCTTAGATTAATAATTGTAATATTCACGTTTAGTTTGTTTTTATGAGTAGACGAATATTACCCCAACTCGCCGTCATTTCTGCGGCAGTCCTCTGGAGCTTTGATGGGTTACTAAGACAAATGCTATATAATGTTCCTGCTTTTCTCATTGTTAGTATTGAACATGTAATTGGTGCGCTAATATTTATTCCATTTCTTATTAAGGGATGGCAAGAAATCTTAAAACTGGGTCAGCGAACCTGGGTATCAGTACTTTGGATAAGTATTTGCGGTGGCATATTAGGTACTTTTTTCTACACAAGTGCCCTTAGTTATGTGAGTTATATAAATCTATCCGTAGTTGTGTTATTGCAAAAGTTGCAGCCGCTATTTGCGATAACTTTAGCAGCAGTGATCCTTAAAGAACCTTTATCTAAAAGGTTCTTAGCATTAGCTGTTTCAGCCATTTTTGGCAGTTTTCTAGTAACATTTGGATTACAACCAATTGCAAATTGGAACGATAAAATGATTATTGCTGCGTTATTGGCATTACTGGCGGCTTTCAGTTGGGGTAGCTCAACTGTATTAGGAAAACACGCCCTTAAAAATATTTCATTTCAACTAGTTACTTCTCTTAGACTAACAATAACAGCGCTTGTATGTATGGCAGTTGTTGTTGCCTCAAATGATATAGAAATGATCAGAGAATTAACCATTATGCAGTGGAAAATATTATTGGTGATTACGTGTTCAACTGGAGCTGTAGCGCTATTTATTTATTACTATGGATTAAATCGTCTTCCTGCATCGCACGCAACGTTATATGAATTATTTTGGCCATTTTCTGCAATGTGTATTGATTGGTTCTACCGCGGGCGGAGCCTGGAACCAGCTCAATTATTTGGTGCCGTTCTATTAATATCTTCAATGATATATTTATCAAAGGATAATTAATAATCCAACATGTCTAAGGTATCCATTAAGGATGATCGCCATAATCTAATATTAAATTGTCTTCATGAATTCAGCTGGGGCTTTGGTATGGCCTTTCATACACTTTATGCAATAATACCGCTATTTTTAAAACAATTAGGCGCACCACAAGGAATTAGTTTATCTGTCGCAGGATTATGGTCAATTTTAGTTGCATTCCCGCAACTATTTACTGCTATTGTTGGTAGGAATATTATTGATATAAAACGCGCTGTTATTGGTGCACATATGTTTGCGTTACCACCTATATTTTGTGCGGGATTCATTTTTTCATTTATTGCACCAACTGGACCATATGCCTGGGTATTTTATTATACGTGTTTCATATTCTATGGTCTTGGTATAGGTATAATTATTCCAATATGGACAGATTTTTTACATCATACATTTTCCAAAAAAATACGCGGTGCATATTTAGGGATTTCTTTTGCCTGGAATAGTATTGGCGGTTTTATAGGCGGGTTTGCTGTTCGATCAATACTAAACAGTAATATTCCATTTCCGCAAAATTTCGGTTGGGGATTTTTAATTTTTTTCGGATGTATTTCTATAGGTACGGTTCTATTTATAGGATACCGCATAAACACACCTATATCAAATCACAAGGAAAGAACAATAGCTGATTTAATTGCAGAAACAAAATCTATTATAAAAACAAACACCAATTTTCGCAATTATCTCATTGCGAGAATTTTTCTTACAGCTAACTATCCTGCAATAAGCCTTTACGCAGTATATACGCAGAATAAGTTTGGTTTTGATGCAAGCGAGGCTGGAATTTTCATTATAATCAATGTAGTAACGTCAGGTATCGGCAGTTTTTTATCTGGCTGGATAGGCGATCGTTATGGACACAAAACTGGAATAATGTTATCATTT
>CAYYXU010000159.1:0-3704 GCA_964475645.1 uncultured bacterium
GGATGCAGTATCTTGAACCAGTTCCTGAAAAATATGTGAACATGCGCCAAATGCAAGATGTTACTCAGAGTCATATAGGTGTTGCATCTTGGGATGGTCAAATGATTCAGTTCCCAATTGATGGTGATAGGCATTATTTGAAGTATCGAAAAGATGTAATAGACAATCCTAAATTTCAGAAGAAGTATAAAGCAGATACTGGAAAAACTCTTAAGGTTCCTACAACATGGAAAGAGTACGGTGAGATTGCAGCCTACTTTAATGGCTGGGATTGGGATAACGATGGTGAACTCGAGTATGGCTCTGCAGAAGTTATGAAAAAAGATGACTTAATGTTTGCTGCATTTTTTAGTAGGTCCGCTGCATACTCTAAGAATCCAAGAACTCCAGGTGGTTTCTATTTTGATTTAGAAACAATGGAGCCTCTTATTAATAATCCAGGATTTGTAGAAGCACTGAATGATTGGGTTGCCGCAACAAAATATATTCCACCAGGTGGGATCAATTTTGGCTTAGGTGATGAGATTAATTCCTTTGGTGGTGGACAAACCTTGTTTAGTTTTTCTTGGGATGATGCTTTTGTTAAAGCAATGGAAGACGGAAGCCCTATTAAAAACAAAGTAGGTGCAGCCCCCCTACCAGGTGCAGAGAAAGTATGGAATAGAGGAGATAATTCTTGGGATATGGGCCATAATCAGGCTCCTTATATTGTATGGGGTTGGGCCGCAGCAGTAGCTAAAAAAAGTAAAAACCATGATATGGCTTTTGATTATCTTTGTTTCTTTGCAAATGATGCGAATCACCAAGCAGATATTGCTATTGGAAGATTTGGAGTAAATCCTTTCAAAAAATCTGACTTTGATCCTCAAATTTATATTGATCGCCAAGGTTGGGATCCATTGATAGCGAAAAGTTATGCTGCGACTCTGATGGGTATGGAGGAATACAGCACTAACCGTGTTTTCCCTCTAAGAGTGCCAGGTGTATTTCAATTCACTGGTGCAGTTGCAACAGGTACGTCTAAAGCTTTGGCAGGACAACTTAGCCCAAAAGAAGCACTAGATGAAGTTGCTGCAGAGTGGAAGAAAATTATCAAGAGAATCGGTGCCGACACAATCAGACAAGCTTACGCAGTTGGTGTTGCTCTTGAAGATAATGAAAAATAATAATTAATACAAAAATATCTTTGTGATCGCCTTATTTAAAGGCGATCACATTTTTTTTAGATGAATTTTAAACATAAATTTGTATTCTTGCTTCCCGGCCTATTAGTTCTAATAGGTATTTTAATCTTTCCCATAGTATTTACTGTTCGTTTAAGCCTCTCTAGTTGGGATAGCTTTTTTCCCGGATTAGATTTTATCGGGTTGGACAATTACATAAGACTGTTTACCGATGATCAAAGATTTTGGGAGTCATTCTTTAGATTAAGTTTTTTCTCAATTACTACAGTATTTCTTCAATATGTTTTGGGATTTTCTCTGGCTTTGATGGTCTGGAAAGATATAATTTTTAAAAGGTTTTTTAGAGTATTGTTTTTAGTTCCAATGATGACTACACCAGTTATCATGACCGTAATATGGAGAACATTTTTTCATGAGTCATTGGGTCCGGTTAACGATTTTTTTGGTCTATTTGGAATTACCCCTCTTTGGTTAAGTGATGAAACGCTAGCCAAAGTCACAGTGATCATTGTTGAAGTTTGGCAATGGACACCTTTTATGTTTTTACTTTTATTAGCAGGTCTTTTGTCTTTACCCAAGGAACCATTTTTAGCTGCAGCCATTGATGGTGCGAGTCCTTTAAGAAAATTTATTTATGTAACATTTCCGCTAATGGCACCCATATCGATTGGTGCAATAATTATTCGGCTCATTGAAGCCTCCAAAATAATGGATACGGTTTATGTTTTAACCTCCGGTGGACCTGGTACTGCGACTGAAACTTCGAGTTATTATATTTTTATTAAAGGGCTAAGAGAATTTCAAATAGGATACTCAGCTGCGTTGTCTTTTACCTATTTGATAATAATGATTATTAGTTTAACCATTATTGCTAATCTATTAGTAAAATTGTTAATAAAGAAAAATTAGATGAGGGTTTTTTATTTAACCTTAAAATATTTAGTAATTACTTTCTGGTCAATGTTCGTCATAGCCCCCTTTTTATGGGCTCTTTCAACTTCTTTTAAAGATTTTAATTCTGTTACTGGCGGTGCAACTTATATCCCATGGTTGCAATTTGAACCTTCACTAGAAGGATGGAAAGTTTTAGTTCGCTCTCCAGCTAAAGGAGGAGTTGATATCATAGAACCATATTTTAATAGTATTTTTGTAACCTGTACCGCAAGCTTGATTAGCATTATTTTGGGTACACTAGCCGCTTATGCGTTATCAAGATTTACCTTCAAAGCAGGTTTTATAAAAAATAACGATATTACTTTCTTTTTTATTTCTCAAAGAATTATGCCGCCTATTGTTTTATCAATTCCGTTTTTCTTAATGTTAAGTTTTTTAGGTTTACTAGACAATTTATTTGGGCTGATACTTGTCTACATTGTTTTATTAATGCCTATTGCTGTTTGGATTATGGTAGATTTTTTTAATAAGGTTCCAAAAGAAATCGATGAGACCGCTTTAATTGATGGCTGTAATCCATATCAGGCATTTATTAAAGTTGTAGTGCCCAATTCGATACCAGGTTTAATTGTTGCGGGGTTGTTTTGTATTATTTTTGGTTGGATAGACTTTTTCTTTGCTTTTATCTTAACTTTTACTGAAGTTCAGTTGCTACCAGTAAAAATCGTTGCTCTTAATTCTTCAGTGACACCATGGTGGAGTTTATCTGCATCAGCATTAGTATCTGTAGCTCCTTTAATAGTGGTAGCTTTTATTGTCGAACGTTATTTATCCAAAGGGAATTTATCAGGAGCTTTAAAATAAATGAAACTTGTTACACATAATTTAACTTTTAAACCTGAAAAAGAGTTTTTTCTGAATAAGGTTTCATTAGAGTTTGAAGCTGGGAAACTTTATACACTCTTGGGGAGAACTTTATCAGGCAAGACTTCATTATTAAAAACCATTGCAGGTTTGCAACCGATTGATACTGGAAATATCACCTTTGAGGGAAAAGATTTTAGCTCCGTACCTGTCTGGAAGAGAAATGTGGCCATGGTATATCAAGAATTTATTAATTATCCGCATTTAAGTGTTTTTGACAACATTGCATTCCCCTTGAAACAAAGAAAAATAAAAACCTCTGATATTGAAAACGAGGTTTCAGTTGCTATAAACAAAGTAGGTCTTGGTGGTTTTGAGAAAAGAAAAATACAAGAATTATCTGGAGGTCAACAACAACGAGTAGCTCTGGCTAGATCTTTGGTAAAAAATGCAAAAATATTATTACTTGATGAGCCGTTAGTTAATTTAGATTATAAGCTACGTGAGGGTCTAAGAGACGAGTTTAAGAATATTTTTAGCTCCGATCTATCTTCCCATTCAATTTTAATTTATGCCAGTACAGATCCATTAGAAGCGATGCAACTGAATGGTGATATAATAGTACTTGATGAAGGAGAAATACTTCAAAGTGGCACTGCTAAAGATGTATTTGAAAACCCATCAAACATAAAAGTAGCTGAGATAACCAATGATCCAGCGATGAATGTTATAAAAGGCAATATTGATTCAAATAAAATAATT
>CAYYXU010000160.1:0-1295 GCA_964475645.1 uncultured bacterium
GCAGATGCAGTAAAGACTAGGTAGCCTGAGCCGCGTTCCAGCATCTGAGGCAGTACGTGGCGAACGACATAAATATGAGACATCAAATTAGTATCAAACATTTTTCGCCATTCGGCGTTGGTTAATTTCAGAAAATCTTCGTAAGCACCGATACCTACATTGGAGCAAAAAATATCTATACCACCACAGTTGTCATTGCTTTCCTTGATCAGGCGAATAATATCTTGTTCATTAGTTACATCGGTAACGATACCTTTGCTCTTTATTTCTGCAGCAACAGCCTGGACCCCCGCTTTATTAATATCAGATGGTATAACCGCTGCAGCCCCAGCTGAATGGAAGGCAACCGCCAGTGCTTTCCCAATTCCGCTAGCAGCACCGGTAATAACAACTCGTTTACCTTTTACTTTCATCGAAATTCTAGTTTAATCTAGCGATCGATATCTATCAAACCAGGCTAAAATGTTGTCAACTTTAGCATTGAGGCGTGATGGCCTGCCCGCAATCCCATGGAATGAACCAGGAACACGAATCATTATCGAATCAATCTTCCGTAATTTTAATGCTTGGTAGAATTGTTCAGTTTCGGAAATTGGAGTACGTTGATCTTCTTCTCCAGTAATTAACATCGTTGGTGTAGATACATTGCCTACCAAAGATAGTGGTGACCGTTTCCAGTAGTGCTCGTATTCATCCCAAGGCATACCGGGGAATTGATACGGGATCTGATAGATATAAGAGTCTGCCGTAAGGACTTTACTCACCCAATTGATTACCGGTTTAGCAACTACTGCTGCACGAAAACGATCTGTGAGTCCAATCGCGTAGGCAGTTGCAATTCCGCCAGCAGATCCACCAGTAATGAAGAGATTATTTGAGTCCGCAATACCCTGATGTATCAACTCATCTACACCAGACATATGGTCGGCAAAATCTTCTTTACTCGAATACTTATACTGTAATAACAATGCAAAGTCCTCACCATATCCGCTGCTACCACGATAATTATTATAAAAAACAACATATCCTTCTGCTGCAAAACGTTGTAATTCAGCGGTAAACTGGGGGCCATAAGAAGAGTGTGGTCCACCGTGAATTTCCAGTATTAGCGGATACATTTTACTCGGTTCATATCCAGGTGGTGTGATATACCAACCCTGAATTTCAGTACCATCAAAAGAAGAGGGATAACGGATTTCATTTATCTCACCAAGCCTACGATTGGCAAGTAAATCTTCATTGAGCGATGTTAGGACACGTGATCCGCGGAGATCTTTAACAGCAACATCGGCCGG
>CAYYXU010000160.1:1395-3688 GCA_964475645.1 uncultured bacterium
TGAGCGATGTTAGGACACGTGATCCGCGGAGATCTTTAACAGCAACATCGGCCGGACGGTAAGCTGTACCATGCGTGTATGCAATAATTTCATTTTTTGAAACGGTATAGGATCCACTAAGATAAGGACGACCTAAAGTGGCGCCACCTATACCACTTAAAACAAATTCTATTGTCTTCTCTAAAGAAACGCGACCGACTTTTCGTTCACCATTATCATCATATTTAAAATAAAGCTTACGACTGTTCTCAGTCCATTGGATATCGCTAACGGACCGGTCGAGATCTGCCGTAAGTGGCTGATCATTATAATTATCAAGATCTATGACAGTTAAAATTTTGTTACGATATGGTATTTTTCGGCCATCATCGTATGCATAAGCAACATAGCGACCATTCGGTGAAATGACTGGCATACTTTCACTACCCTGTTTTTTAGTAATGCGTGATAGTTCGCCATCAATTGTTGAAACAGTATAAATATCTTTTTCTACAGATTCATATTCCCAATCTTCATTGCGGTTCGCGGAAAATAACAATCGACTTCCATCTGGCCACCAAGATAGCGGTCCTTCATGATTAAAGTTTCCACTGGTCAACATTCGTGGTGTACCACCATCTGATGGAACCAAAAAAATGTGTGTATACGCGGTCTCAACGAATCCTGAACCATCTCGCTTGTAACGAACTGCATCAAACACTTTAACAGGCGCGGACCATTCAGATCCCTCTGGGCCTTTACGTGGTTCTGCGAGTGGGTCTGACTCTTCCTTTACGGGCATCGTAAAGGCCAACCAATAACCATCAGGAGACCAGGTAATTGAAGATGGGCGGATACTAAGTTTTACAATACGTGCTGTTTGCCCTGTATCCATCCATCGTACTATTATCTCGGTTCCATCTTTGGCTGTTTGGAGGTAAACAAGACGATCTGCGTTAGGTGACCATCGAGGTGTGGTCGCATGAGTATTTCCTGAGACAAGCGGTCGATTTTGGGTACCATCTGATTTAATAATCCAGATATTCGATCGCATTGAATCTGTCATAATATCACTAGATCGTCGTTCGTAGACTATGTATTTACCATCGGGTGAAATACGAGGATCGTTAGCATATTCAAGTTCAAATACGTCTTCCGCCTGGAACGTCTTGGGGAGTTCAGCACTTTTAACAGATGAGAAAAAGGTGCAGGCTAATCCAAGGAGTAATATATAGGGTTTAATCATAACAACATCCCTCATTTTACTTGTTTATAATGATTATAAAAAATTTTCAATGTTGAATATTCCAAATATGGGTATCACATAGCAAAAATCAAACCAACTTTCTAGTCCAAACAATACCGAATCAACGAAAATAATAAAACTTATCGGCGTTCAATCCCTGTTGCAAAAAGAACCACCTTTTCCCCCGTAGTAATCCATTTCTTTTCTCTAAGCTCTTCATAAGCTGACCAGACTACACCGATTTCTGCACTCGCATCAATTCCTGTCCTTTCTCTGAAATTCTCAGTTTTGATTTCCAAGGATGACTCTTTTGCTGCTACCGCAATTCCATTGGATTCCGATAATATCTCTAATATCCAGTAACCGCCGAGAGGACCTGGTACATTTAGCCCTAAGGCAATGGTATTACTTTTATGCCAAAAACTTGTCGCATCCTGCTGAGCTTGAAAAGCCTCTACTACCGGCGCGCATCCATCTGATTGGGCCACCACCATCCGTGGCAAGGGACCTGAAATCCATCCCATGCCCAACATTTCCTTAAACGCTTTCCACATACCGATCAAGCCAGTACCGCCACCAGTTGGATAAATAATTACATCTGGTAATGACCAGTCCAACTGTTCTGCAATTTCATATCCCAGCGTCTTTTTACCTTCCACTCGAAATGGTTCTTTCAAAGTAGAAATGTCAAACCAATCTTCATCCTTTTGATTAATCATAGTCTGGGCAGCTTCAGATATTGTTTGACCACTTAGAACCAATTTTGATTTATAACGTTCCGTTTCCTTTTTAAATGGTTCTGGTATTGTTTCCGGCAAAAACACAAAACAATCTATTCCCGCCGCCTCGCAGTAGGCAGAAGCAGAGACACCGGCATTACCCGCAGATGGTAAACAAATTTTTTCGACATTCTGAGCCTTGGCCAACGTTACTGCCATAGCCATGCCTCTATCTTTAAAAGACCCGGTTGGGTTCACCGTTTCATCTTTAACATAAACGTTGTTATCAATAGGAAGAAGTGGCGTCCAACCTTCTCCCAAGGATATTTTTTCTTTCTTAGTATAGGAA
>CAYYXU010000161.1:0-3662 GCA_964475645.1 uncultured bacterium
TTATTGGCGCAGGTTATTTTCTAAATAGTTCAGTGAATTTTAAGAATATTAATGATCAAGGATTATTGCAAAATGAGGAAATATAATACAATTTTTCTCGATCGGGATGGCACATTAAACCCAGATCCTGGATACATATCTTCTTTAGATCAATTTGAGTTCTATGATTTTACTATTCCTGCTTTACAGCGATTAGCATATTCTGGGAATAGGTTTTGTATTATCACAAACCAGTCAGGTGTATCACGTGGTTTAATTGACCAAGATGATTTAAATAAAATTCATGATTACATAAAAAACGAATTTTTCAAAAATTCAATTCCATTGCTTGATATATATATTTGCGTCGACCACCCAGACAAGGCGTCAAATCGACGAAAACCTGGTGCTGGCATGTTTTTTGAGGCGGTAAAGGACCATTCTATTAATTTGGATGAATCTTTAATGATTGGGGACTCAGTTCATGATATTATGTCTGGTAATAATCTTGACATGGATACGGTATTAGTGTTAACAGGGCGCGGTAAGGATACTATCAAAAATAGTCCAGATGTTCTACCAACTGTAGCAGTTAATGATTTAAATGGTGCGGCAGATTGGATATTGGAATGAAAAAACCAAATAATATAGCCGTCTTAATGGGCGGTCAAGGAGAGGAGGGGGAAATTTCCATAAAATCCGGTAAAGCAATACAGTCGGCACTTGAAACTATAGGTTATAATGTTTTGGCTATTACCTTGAAAAATACACTAAGTGATATTATTTCTGACTTGAATTCTGTCGACTTAGTATTTCTCGGTTTGCACGGTGGCATTGGAGAAAATGGAACGATCCAGGGATTTTTGGAATCTTTGGGTGTAAAATATACTGGATCAGATCCGTTATCTTCAGCAATATGTATGGATAAAAATATTAGTAAAATTATTGCTAGAGATAGCAAAGTGAATACACCTAACTGGGAAATTGTTACGAGGGGTCAAACCCTTAATGAGGATAATTCTGAATTTCCACTAGTTTTTAAACCAAATGATCAAGGAAGTACTGTGGGTTTAACAATAGTGCATGATAAATCTGAACTTGGACCAGCATTAAATTTAGCTTTTAATTACAGTTCTAGTGTAATGGTAGAGCAATTTATTGAGGGAAGGGAATTCACAGTTACCGTTATAGAGGGCAAGGCTTTGCCAGTATGTGAGATTATTCCTTCTCGTGAACTTTATGATTATGAATGTAAATATACTTTAGGTATGAGTAAGTACTTATGTCCGGCAGATATTGATCTTGGTCTAACGAAAAGAGTACAGGAAATAACAGAAAGACTATTTGATGTATTGAAGTGCAGGCATTATTCTCGAGCTGATTTTCGGCTGGATCATGACGATAATTTTTGGTTCTTAGAAATGAATACATTGCCAGGTATGACAGATACTAGTTTGGTTCCTATGGCTGCAAAAGCAGCAGGATTGTCTTTCAATGATTTAATTGACCACATAGTTCTTCAAGCATGGAGTGAATGATGGAAAAATGGATTGCAGTATACACGAAATCTCGTCACGAAAAAGTGGTGATTCAGGAATTAGAAAATAAAAATATTGAAGCCTATTGCCCTATATTCAAAGAAAGAAGGCAGTGGAGTGATAGAAAACGGTGGGTGGAATTCCCATTATTTCGAAGTTACGTTTTTGCAAAAATTGAATTGAAGAATAGTATATATATTCTACAGACAACGGGTGTGCATCATATTATCAAGTTTCAGGGCAATATTTCTATCATACCCGATGAAATAATACAAAATATAAAAAGTATGATCGATGGAGGCTTTACGGTCGAACAGGTTGAATACTTTGTTAAAGGCGATGAAGTAATAGTTGTAGATGGTCCATTGAAGGGTATGGATGGTATAGTTGTAAAGATAAAAAATGAAAATAAATTAGTTTTAAAAGTTGCGGCAATTCAACAGGCCATAGCTGTTCAAATTCATCCTGGATATCTAAAACCAAAGAAAAAGCATGTCAATCCAATTCTACAACACAATAAACCGTAAAAAAGAAAAATTTGAACCAATTACGCCCGGGAAAGTAAAGCTCTATACCTGTGGTCCCACCGTATACGATACGGCACATATTGGCAATTTTCGAACTTTTCTTTTTGAAGATCTATTGAAACGATTTCTGATATTTAAAGGCTATGATGTGTATCACGTTATGAATATAACGGATGTAGATGATAAAACTATAAAACGTGCAAATACAGAAGAAATATCGATTAATGAGTTAACGTTACGATACACGGAAGAATTTATGAATGATATTAAATCGCTCAAAATTCTGCCTGCTGACAAATATCCTCGGGCAACTGATCATATTGCTGAAATGATACAAATGATTCAAACGCTTGAGGAAAGTGGGTATGCTTATGAGACGAAAGATCATTCGATTTATTTCCGATTGGATTCATATGATTCCTATGGTCAGCTTACAAAAATTGATTTAACTAAACAACGTGCCACCGAGAGAATAAGTAATGATGAATATTCTAAGGATAATCCCCAAGATTTTGCCTTATGGAAAGCCTGGGACGATGAAGATGGAAAAGTTTTTTGGGAATCGCCTTGGGGGCGCGGTCGTCCCGGTTGGCACATTGAATGTTCAGCAATGTCAATAAAATACTTAGGGAATCATTTTGATATTCATTGTGGCGGTGTGGATAACATTTTTCCCCATCATGAGAATGAATTAGCCCAATCAGTTTCTGCAACAAAAGGACTATTTGTAAACTACTGGATGCATTCAGAATATCTGCATATTCAGGGTGATAAAATGAGTAAAAAAATCGGAAATTTTCATAAAATATCGGATTTAATTTCCGAAGGTTTTATAGCAGAAGAAATACGGTTTATTTTACTGAGTGCGCACTATCGGTCAAAATTGAATTTTTCGTTGAACCAAAACCATGAAGCTAAAACAGCCATAAAGCGGGTTACAGATGTTCAACGGCGGTTATTTGAATTATCGGAAAGTGACCAAAAAGAGAGTTCAATTCCTGATGAATTTGAAGAATTTGTCGCTGCACTTGACGATGATTTAGATACACCAAAAGCATTTGCTATATTTTTTGGCTGGATAAGATCAATGAATAAACTTTTAGATAGGGGAGAGCTTATGCTTAGTCAAATTAATGGTGGGCTTAAGTTTATTAAAAAATTTGATGATATTTTCGCCATAATCCCTGAAAAAGAAAGCGTTCCAAAGGAATTCTACGATTTGGTTGAAAAACGTGAAAAGGCTCGTTTAACCCAAGATTGGAAAACAGCTGATAAAATACGAAACCTACTTAATAAGGAAGGATGGTTAGTTGAAGACAGTCCCAATGGGCCTAAACTAAGGCCAAAGAAATAGCCTTATTAATTCAAATATTCAATTATTTAATTATTACCTGATTTTACTTACGCTTGTAATTAAAAAATAAATCTCTATCTCATATCTATAAATGTTTTGTAGTTATATAACTTTTTTATAAATTTCGAGGCTGTTCTCGCATCGTAGTTAATGACGATGCGTTTTTAGTATTAAGCGGGTGAAACGAGATTTTTCAAATTTCAAACTTATTTTGCCGGTGTAGCTCAGCTGGTAGAGCGTCTGATTTGTAATCAGATGGTCGGG
>CAYYXU010000162.1:0-3662 GCA_964475645.1 uncultured bacterium
GGCGGACGGGTCTATGTGAAATATATTTCCCTAAATGGTGGTTCTGGTACCAGCGAAGATCCTTATACTTTTAATGATTCAGGCACACCCACAGATTATAAACAAATAACTGTGAAAGTTGGGTTTCCTGGCACCACAGATTCTACCCAGCTTGACGCCATCAAGTCCGCTAAGGTTGACCAAGGTTATAGCACAACATTTTCTCCTTATGGACTTTAGGCTCATTCTACAAAAAAAAAGTAAAGGCTTTAGCCTGATCGAAATGATCGCAGCCCTGGTATTAGTATCAATACTAGTACCAGGCATTTCAATTATAGTACGAGGTACCTTGATGAATGTTGCCTTTACTAATATGGCCGTTTTGGCAAATATGGAAGCTGATTATGCCCAGCGAAACTTCATTAAGCATATCAAGGGAGTAAGCTCTTTTTCAACTACTGCAAACGATCTTTCCACGGATAGTTTGAGATTTACCAGCTATTTTGGTGGTGTAGAATATGAATATTACATCGATACTGATGGATCGAGGACCATCAAATATAGCAAAGGGGGCGACCCGGCTGGAATATTGCTAAAAAACGTTGTAAAAGACACCACGATTGATGCAGTTAATTATATCAGTAAGTTTACATACAAGGATAAGGACAATAACAATCTGTCTGTCCCGGTAGCATCATCAACAAAGGTTTATGGGGTAGAATTAACTTTTTATTTACTGCGTGGCGAGAGCTTTTATAAATATACGACCTATGCAACGATTGATAAAAACCAGCTAGATATTTAATGGTTAATCAAAAAAAAATACAAGAAGGTGTATTTATTGCCTTATTTGCTTTATCCACATTGGTGGCGATTAGTCTTGCAGTCAGCTTTATGAGCACCATGGTTACTGATATTTTAGCTGGGCAAGGACAGGTGATGGCTGGTAAACAGTCTTACTGGCAGGCCATTTCAGGTGTGGAAGTTATTGCACAAGACAAATTAGCGGATCTTGGTGGTGCTACAGCCCCTCCAAAAGGAGATGGGACAGATATAGGAGTGACCTACGAGAAATATTATAGTTTTGCGGGTGGTAGCATAAAAATAATCGGCGACAATCCAGCAGGGGCGGGGTATCATGATGGATTGGCCAGAACTAAAACTGTCATCATAACTGGCAGTAGTGCAGATGGTGTGCGTCAAATAAAATGGACGTTAGACTCGCCTGATAATAAGGCTTATAATTTTTCTTTCTCTGATAGAAATAGGCCAACACTAACTATGACTTCTGCTGTTAGCGGTATTGCGATTGATGCTGATATGAGTATTTCTGCGTGGGTTCATATGGATGCGATTGATGAAAGACCATTATTTGGAGAAGACGGTACTGATGGCAATTACTGGATTGAATTCACAAGCGCAACCGTTATGGACTTTAAAGGTGTCGGCGGTACAAACCCGACACTGGCATTAACACATAATCATACTATAGAAACCGGCTCTTGGCAGCACATTTTTATCACACGATCATCAAATACCGTGACTGTATACGTCAATGGATTAGCAGGATCTGGCACTGGTACGTGGGATCCAGCATTTGCACCAGATGCGGTTGGGAAGATTGGAACCACAAAATATTTTGACGGCCGGATTACACAGTTGGCTATTTGGACTCGGGCCCTGACTTTATCCGAAATTCAATCAATTTACAGCCAGGGGTACTTATTCAGTATTATTACGGATGCGGATGGCGGTGTAGGTGTAGGGCTTGACCAAAACTTGCTCCATTATTGGAAACTGAATTACAATTACAACGACTCAAAGGGAAGCAATCATCTGTCATCGCCCAATTATCATGTCAAAGCAACAGGCATTTAGTATTATTTGTATAATACTATAGATCAAAAACAGCTTTATTTCTGTTTTGTACTATATGAATTGTTTTAGAAATGTTTCATGTAGTTTTTTCAGATTTGGGCGACCGTATCGTATTAGCGTTATTTACGGTCGTTTCACTGATGCATTTCTGATATGATGGATTTATTTGTTCTCTTCAAACTAGGGCTCACCTTAAAGGATGGAAATTTTTACGGTGCCGAATTCTGTATCTGATTTACTACTGTAATATCCCCAGTAGCGCCATCAATATCACAGACATACCAGTATAAACCATTAGTATCTGTGGGTACTTCAATAATCGTAGCAGCGCAGGATTCACCACTATAAATCTGTGCTACTGCACCTGAATTTTTCAGGCCACTATTAGAACCTTCATAGTTCTTTATATAATAGACATAAGTTCCCGAAAACGACTGGTTAATAGTAATTGTTTCCGGACCATAACCATTAGTATCATCTGTGTCCAGTTTGGCGTAAGGTGCATTTGCATAGCTGCCAGGATTCCCCCAATAAATATGGTAAGTATTACCATTAATAATTGGCGTTAATAGGTGGGAATCCAGATCAGAGGGATTTTTGCCCCAATTAAGCACCATGCGTGTTTGCCCCGCTACAAGCACAGGACTCATAGAGAAATTATAAGTAAATGTTTCTCCTTCATAGTCATCAGGTATGACAAACGGTGCGCCAAAAGGACAGAATCCATCACTAGATCCGGCAGCATAATGATTGCCGGTACCCACATTAAGAATTGTATAGTCACCGTTATCATTGGTGGTATCCGTTTGTCCGGATATAGTTACTAACGCGTTGGTGACCGGACTGCGGTCCACTGCATTCAGTACTTTACCAGTAACCCCATCACCGAGGAATAGGTTTACTTGAATGGCAATAGTTGCAACATCAGCTGCGCCGTACCCATCAGCTACGGTGCAGGATATAAAGTAGATACCAGGTTTAAGAGGAGCGACCCAGGTGGCATTACTGCCATTCGGCGTCAATGTACCGCTGGCGCATTTCCATATGTATCCTAAATTGTCATTATCTTCATCAACCGCTGTACAAACAAGCATTACAGAACCACCTGCTTCCACCAGCGAATCACTGGCCGTAAGAGAGAGGATCTCGTTGCCGGAATTGATATTATCCCCACAGGTCCATATAAATAGCACCATCAAGATGATACAAGAGTTAATTAATACCTGTTTCATTGTACAGTTATATCAATGATCTCTATGGCGTTACCATCGTTTCCATCTGTAACCTCACAGGAAATAGAATAGGTTCCTTGGTTTCCGGGCGCTGTCCAGATAGCGATACTTCCATTCGGAACAAGACTGCCGTTTGAGCATCCCCAGATGTAGGTCAAGCCATCATCATCATCATCTTCCGCGTTACAGGTTAATACTGCCGTCTCTCCAGGGGATACAGTTATTTTATTAGAAGTAAGACTTGTTATAACAGGTTCACTGTTAAAAATACTGCAGCTGGTTAGCGAGGCGGCCAAAAGGATCAGAATTGTTTTTATTTTCACGGGTTTAATATCTATGTGTATGCAGTAATTTACTGTGGCAAAATCTATAAGGTTATTATTCATAAATATTAGCTGATTTTGTATAACAATATAAAATTTATGAAACAATATTTTGGACTGTTTGTTGTGTCACTATCCAGCTGCATAGTCCTGAATTCAGCAATGTGCTTAAATTGCTATTGCTAAAGTAGTAAAAATACTCGGTCTTTAGTAAAATAGCCTAGGTATTTCCATAACAACTTGGAGGGAG
>CAYYXU010000163.1:0-3567 GCA_964475645.1 uncultured bacterium
TGATCGCCTCTGCTGTTTGGGGCATGACACCGTCATTTGCTGCCACTACCAGGACAACGATATCGGTTATCTGGGCACCGCGGGCACGCATTGCCGTAAATGCTTCATGGCCTGGTGTATCCAAAAAAGTGATCCGTTTATCTTCTTTCGGTAGATCCACCTGATAGGCCCCCGTATGTTGAGTAATACCACCTGATTCACCGGCAACGACATTAGCATCCCGGATGTAGTCCAGTAATGATGTTTTCCCATGGTCCACGTGGCCCATAACAGTCACTACCGGCCCTCGGGGAATGGCCTTATCGAGGTCTTCCTGTGTTTCATCCAGGGAAAACAATTCTTCCGCAATGTCTTCTACTGCTTCTGCCTTATATCCGAAAGTTTCAGCTAACATTTCAATGACGTCCCAATCCAGACGCTGATTAATGGTAGCAAGCTTTCCTAAGGATATACATTCTTGAATGATATCACTGGGACTCAATTCCATGATTTTCGCTAGTTCGTCGACACTGGAATATTCTGGGATCTGGATCTTTTGGACATCATCCTCGGCAATTATTTCATCGACATCTTGCTTGCGGTCCTTTTTGTATATTTTTTTCCTGGTTTTCTTATCCATCCTGGCGAGTGTTTGTTTCACTGCATCTTTGGCCGAACGATTCGCTGGATCCTGCTGTTTATCAGTTTTGATAGGCGGTTTGCGCGTAATAGTTCCGATTTTCGACTTGATCTCGCTCAAGTCAATCTTACGCAGCTTGTGCTGATTTGATTTTACTGATTTTTCCTGTTTTTCCTGTTTTTCCTGTTTGGCTTGCTCAGCCTTTTTTTGTTCTTCCTCTATGGCCTTTTTTTCGGCCTTTTTCTTTGCCTTTTTCTGTTCCTTTTTTTCGAGGGATCGCTGTTCATCAAGGCTCAAGAGATTTAATTTTTTCTGGGCCTTCTGCTGTTCATCAATGCGCGTCTGGTGAATCTCACGACGAACCTGTTCTTTTCGAAACCGATCAATGTCTTCCCTTTCTTTATGGAATTCTGTCTGAATCATATCTTGTATATGTTTGTCCACAGGGGACATGTGGCTCGCTACTTCAACACCCTTATTTTTCAAAAATGTAAGTATTTCTGTATGAGATATATTCAAGTCTTTGGCAATCTGGAATATGCGTGTTTGTCTTGTAGCCATAAGATTTACTTACTTTTCTCTTCCAAAGTCAATTCACCATCCGTAATAGGTGTTTTATCCTCGACAGTCTTTGACTTATTATCTTCTGTTTTTTTTGTTTTTTGTTCATCTGCAGGTTTTTCTTCCTTTGCAGATTCGCCTAAGGCTAATTCCTGTTCTTTCAAGTCATCCAATAATTGTTCTACGTTCACTTCCTCTTTAACCTCTTCTTCATTGTTTGCTTCAACATAATTAGCCACTAAGTTAAAGACATCTTCCAGTGTTTTTTCACCAAAGCCATCAATCGCCAATATTTCTTTTTCATCGGCATTTAGTAGATCAGATACGCTCACAATTCCAGCATCATCTAATAATTTAGCTTTTGCTGGTTTGAAATCAGGTATCTCAGCCAGCGGTGTAGCTTGCTGTTTCTGATTACGATCATATTCTTTCTTGCCAAACGCGTCAATTCGGTAATTAGTTATTCGTGAAGCCAGGTTGATATTGACCCCACCCCGACCAATTGCAAATTCCAGTTCATCGTCATTGAATAGTGCAACACAATATTTATCATCTTCATCAATATAAAGGTCTAGCGGTGTGGCTGGAGAAAGGGCCCTTGATATGAGTACTTCAGGTTGTTCACTGTAATTGACTATATCAATTTTTTCGTTATTTAATTCTCTAACAATGGCCTGGATGCGGCTTCCGCGCATACCTACACAGGCACCAACCGGATCTATCCGGCGATCATTGGATCGTACGATGATTTTGGATCGATCCCCCGGCTGACGGGCAATGGCCTGAATATCAATAATACCGTCTTCGATTTCAGGTACTTCCATTTCAAATAGTTTATATAGAAAATGATTATCGGTTCGGGAAATAATAATTTCCGGCCCGCGCGGTGTAACTTCCACTGATTTTACCACCGCCCGTAACGTATCACCCCTGCGGTGCCGTTCTGTTACGATCTGTTCCCCTCTTGGCATCAGCAGTTCCGCCTGGTCAATATTTATGTAAATATTGTCTCGCTGCATCTGGCGTACCGTACCAATGACTATTTCACCTATCCGCTGAGAATAATCTTCATAAACATATCGTTTTTCCACATCATTTAGGCGCTGACTGAAGAATTGTTTTGCTGCCGTTACCAGTCGCCGGCCAAAAATGCTGGGGTCGATCACTTCAACGAAGGAATCACCAACCTGAAAATTTTCTCCCGGCGCTAATTTTAGAGCTTCTTCCAGCGTGATTTCCAATACTGGATCCATCAAATCATCCACAATATCTCGCTCTGCATATATTTCAAGTTCACCTTTGTCAAGATTCACAATCACACTGCAGTTCGAAGAGTCTCCTCGATCCCGCTCAACCAAATGGAGAAACAGTTGCTCAATTATGGAACCCAATTCAGAGCGATCCACATTCTTTTCACGCGCAATTTCTGAAAATACATCGATCAATTCTCGATTAATCAAATTCGACCTCCTCTACCACTAAAATTTTATTAATACCTATTAATATAATACCTTGGCATGGATAATATCGGTTATTAAAATCCATTCATCAGCGGAATTTGTTCGCTTTATAAGGACGCTATCATTAGAAACCTCAATTAATTGTGCTTCAGTAGTGTAATGATTACCGTTCTTTTCAACAGTAATACTTATAACTCTGCCAATATTTTTTCGGTACTGATAAACGTGCTTCAACGGTGCATCAATACCGGCCGATGAAACATGCAGCACCATACCATCAGGGTATTCTTTATCCATAATTCCCGAATCATTTATGGCTCTAGAAACAGTTGTGGTCAAATCCAGGTCCACCGGCTTTTCTGCATCAATAACACAGTTCACTACACTCTGATGATAATCTTCTTTTACATCCAGCAGGAACACGCCATCAGGTAGTAATGCCTTAATATGTTTTTGTATCATATCCATTTCTAAGAAACGAAAAGTGGGTGCATGCACCCACTTTTCATCGGCCAAAAATATCCTATTTCTTTGTTTTTTACAAGGGCTAATAGCCTTTCAATTTGGCAAATTTAATACGTCCGATTAATTCTTCTGCCCTTCTATTCACAGGCGAACGCGGCGCTGCTTCATCCAATACTTTTTGCACCAGTTCTTGGCTACGGCTGAAATCATCCATTTTCAGCAGTACATCAGCTAGATCCAGGGTAATGATATGTTCCTGTTGTAGGATGTTAGATTTATCCAGGGCCTGTTCATAATAATTTATTGCAGCAATCTGATCACCATCTTCTAAGGCAATGAAACCTAGCATCTTGTAGATACTTACTGGAAACTGGTCAAGCCTGAAGTTCGCACCAGCGATTTCATTCAGGTATGAATATGCTGCCAGGTAATCCTTGTCGTTAAAATGAGCGCGGGCTAGAT
>CAYYXU010000164.1:0-2226 GCA_964475645.1 uncultured bacterium
GTGATATTATTGTATATTCCAGTATAGAAATCAATGCACAATTGTTTTCGCAAAACGCCTCGGATGGCATTCCTAACTAATAACCGAGGACCAATACTTCTGTTGGTCCTGTTGTTATCCGTATCTCTCAAAGCCAAGTCATTAAAACTTATGGGCACATTTGATTTGAATAAGAATAATCGTAGTGAGTTATTGTTATTGAAGAACGGGGGATTGCAATACGTTGAAATTGAAGATAATGGTGAGCATAGAGAGATTTGGTATTACCATCCTAATGGGGATCGATCTGCAGCTGTAATGGATGCGGTACTAGCCAATATAAATGATGATCCGGATCCAGAATTAATTGCAATAATTTCCGCACCATCAATAGAAACGGATAGAAAAGTACCTTGGCTTGTAGTGTTTAAATGGACTGGAGAACGATTTACATCAGAACCGCTCAAGCGTTTTGATTTCCCTGGAGAAAAGAATCTTTTACGTCCCTCAAATATAAATATTTCTGAAATTGATGGTAAGGTGACTCTTTCTATCTCTTTTGGCAGTCCTTCTAGAAAAGCAGTAATCTTTAACTTATCAGAGAAGCTTGGATCCCTGTTGATTGAGTCGCCTATGGTTTTTCAACCGGACATATTAAAAAATGGTTATGGTCGAGTCTTTACTGCATTGTTTAATACAAAAGATGGCGAAAATATTGCTGTATTCAGCCCAGAAGGCGACATAATGAAAACAGCAATATTTTCAAGTACAGATGGAAAAGAAATAACCTCAGATTTACTTGTATTGGATGGAATGCAAAATCTATATGCTCCTGATATTTGGGTTCATGACATTAGTTATAATGATGATCAGGGAGTTCTGTTGCCATTCGAAAACGATCAAGTGCTTATTCTAAGTTTTACTGATGGTAAATTATCAATGTTACCCAGCGACTTTTCTAGCCTGGGATTATTCGCTGTTGCTGACACAACATCCGCACAAGAAATTAATAAGGTTGTACTGGCTCGTATCGAGGCTGGTCTTTATAAAAAACTGGATGAAGAATTATCTAGTGAGACAAAAATTGACCAGGCGACTATTGATTCCCTTATAAGTAATATTACCAATATTGATTCTGCATTTGTTGGAGATTCTTTACTAATTCCTGCTACAGTGGATTCAGCTGGAGGTTTTTATAGTTTTCAATGGTTGGTAAAACCGCCTGTTGGAACAGTTTATCAACCAAGAACGGGAGTCATTAATTGGATACCCACTAGCGGGCAAACAGGAGATAATATTTTCGCTTATCTTTCACAGATACGGTTGGGAGAAAAACTTTTTAGTGTATCAACCCCATTTGGTAAGCAACATAAGATAATACCTGTATTAACTGATTCATTGTTTGCATTCAGGTTATTTGTTAAGGATACAGTATTGCCTAGGGTATTATTTGAACCTGACGAATTTATCACTTTGGAAGAAGAAATAGTTACAATCACAGTTGTAACCAGAGATACGACGATTAATCGTTATCATTTTGACGGAGAACACCTATTTAACTTAGATGTAGGATATGATATTTTTAAAAATAATGGTCCAGCAGTTCTTACCACGAGCATTAAGTCTAATCTTTTTCTTTTAGATAGACCAGTAACATCAAAGCTCACTTTTAATAGAAATGAAGACCCCGATAGTATTATAACAACAATATATATTATGCATGACATAAAAAACAATACACTGGAGCTAGCAAAGTCACCAACAAATGATTCGATTCCACAATCTTATAGCCCGGAGGATTGGAATCCAGACTGGTATCAATATCCGGAATATGTATTTAACGGTTTCCCATCTACTCTTTCAATGGATTCAATTGGTAGTAGTCTTGAGTTTGATTTTGGTTTGGATTCTGTTATACAATCATATGCAAATATTTCTGTTACTGTACCATTAGGATCAAACTCATATACGAGTGCATTTTCGTTCCCAGATGAAATTCTTGTGAAAGAAATTAGAGTTGCATTTGATTTGGATACGCTAGGAGGCGCCGTAGTCCGTTCCGAATTTGATTTTTATGGTTCAGTTCCAGTGACTTCATTAGCAGGTGTTTTTGATTTGAAAGATAGAATACGGTTCAACAAACAATTTTTAGAGGCAAAAAAGCTTTTTAAGGGTGCCGGGTTCGAAAAATCTGATATTTCAGAAACAACCAGCGTAATTACTGATACAATCTTAAGTGATACAACA
>CAYYXU010000164.1:2326-3559 GCA_964475645.1 uncultured bacterium
GATACAACAGAAACAACGTCGCCACCGGATTCATTAACAATAACCCAACCCTCAGATACGCTTAATACTTCTTTACCAGATACAACCGTCAATGACACCAGTAATGTAGTACATTCTGATAGTGCAGCTGTAAATAAAGAAGAAGAACCACATACCGGAGAAGAAACCAACACCGAAGAAGAAAGCCCATCGGAACAAACCGATAACACTCCATGATAACCAGGAATAAAATTATTTTTCTGGTTTTATTATTATATAGTTTTGGGTCCTCTCGCGACCTAAAGATTTTACATATGGAGGGCACTTTTGATATAGATGAAGATGGTCAATATGAATTTGCTTCAGTTGAATTTGATAGAATGAATGGTCACAGTATTTCTATGATTAGGTATTATGAGATTGACATTGATGGTTTTCAAAATTTAACCTGGGAATTGGAATTGCCGGATGGATTACTAGGAAGTTTTGTTGGTGTAAGGCTTGCTGACTTGGTTGGAGATGGTGTCCCTGAGTTAATTGCAGTTGCCAATTTATCAGAAAATGGTGACGAAACTATACTTCAGCCAATAATCTTCTATTATAAGTGGCATGATGATGGCTTTGGAGAAACTCCTGCAGGATTTTTAAATCTTGGAGACGAAAAATATTTTGTGCGTTGCTACAATTTTGATGTATTTAATTTGGATAATGACGATGATCAAGAAATCATATTATCACTTGGTAGCCCGTTACGGGGACTTTCTATTATTGATCTTGATAAAGAAGGTAATTTGACAATGGTTGAACGCTTAGAGCCAAGTGCTTTGAAAACGGGGATTGGTTTTGTATATGGAGTTGCATTGGATTGGAACCGTGATGGATACGATGAAATACTAAGCTTTAGCCCTGAAGGCAACGTTATGAAAATTCAACCATATTTTAATCGCAATGGCCGCCTTGTGCAGGGAGAATCAAAACAAGAAATTATAACAGGAATGAATGGCCCACTTCCTTTGTCGTTGGTCGTTGCCGATTGGGATTCTGATGGGTTTAAGGATGTTTTATTGCCATTTCAATCTGGACATATTGTTTCTATGACTTTATCTCCCGCTACTGTTGCAACTGAGGTGTTACCTGTTGATGCTGGCCCTTTATCTGATATGAATGTGACTGATATCAATTTTGATAATGTTGCTGATTTATTACTGATTTCTGGTGAAATGAATATGATAACTATGGCGATGGGCTCACTGG
>CAYYXU010000165.1:0-3553 GCA_964475645.1 uncultured bacterium
CGGGCAAATCTCTGGTAAATAAAAATCCGCTTGCAAATAAACGAATTTTTGTAGCTATATTTTTTTTAAATCTATGATTTACTTTACTCAATAGAAAACTTCGGGCAAAATCTTTTCCCGTCTTGATTCCTATTTGAAACGTCAATTCCGAATCAATATTTAGGTCCCATTTCTTACTATAATCTAGTGACATTATAAAAAATTTACCGTCATCATATAAAACTGGGTCAAGAGCAGTCGAATCAAGATAATGATAGAAAAGATTTGCATTTATCCTGGCAACTGGACTTTCTATATATGGTTCTTTGATTGTACCAGTTATCCCCGCATTGAACCCGGTCCTGCCAGATCCACGATCCAATTTTATTTTCAAAGAACTTACATGAAATAAACTGATTGATCGTATTGGGCGTGTAATTGAAAAACCGCCAACCGGTTTCTTATGGTTAAAATCATAAAGAAATGATAAAGCATTCCCACTGCCATCATAACCAGGAACAAAACCCGAAAAAATTGTTAATCCTGGAGTGAACCTGTTGTAGTAATTATAGGAAAATAACCAAGGAACAATATTTACATCATGGTTGAAATAGGTTGGCTGATCCCAAACAAAATTTAGGTTAAGCCTTCTCTTTGTACTATTATTACTACGGTTAACATCCGGCATATGATGGTCCGGGTCAATACGGGCGCTGACTGCACCTGTAGGAATACTAAGAGTCTTTTTATTATCTATTTTATGATACCAATCCCGTTGAATCTCTTGATCGGACCCGTTATAAAAAGCAACTTCAACTGGACAGGTGAATGTTCCATAGTTATCTAAAATAAATTGGTCACCAGTTTTTATAATACCGTAATCCACATAAGTTGTTTTTTCAAATACATTGTCAAAAAACCATTCCAGATCCTCCTGAAGGTGTGCAGCAAATACGGCTTCTAAATCTTCTGGGTAAGGATGACGAAATTCCCACTGCCGGTAGAAATCCTGTAATATTTCATCCATTTTATCCTCACCCAGATAATGCTCCAGGTAACGCATAAATACAGCCGTCTTTGAATAGTGCTGGAAGTAATTACTGGCAGAATATTTTTCAGCAGTTAGATTCAATGACTGGGCATCTTTACTCTTACCACTGTTGGCATAACCTGCATATGTAAACCAACTCATTGATAAATTTTTTGCAATCCCCAATTTATTCTGAACAAATTCAGAAATAATGATTTGTTCATTTCTACCCTTGTACTTTTTTTGCCAATAACGAATATTACTATATTCGTTTAGCCCTTCATCCATCCAGGTATGGTCACGCTCATTGGATCCCAATATTCCGTAAAACCAGTTATGTCCTACTTCATGCATAATTACATATTCTAATAAGTCTTTTGAACCTGCAGTAGAGATCACTGTAATGTTTGGGTATTCCATCCCCCCACCAGCAGACAAATCGCCATCCACTGCAGTTAAGTGATTGTAGGGATAATCACCATAGAATTTGCTATACCAGTATCCTGAATCATGCAGATACTCAATTGAATTTTCCCATAATGTCGCGTTTTTTGGTAGGTAGAAACTCCATAAAGTTATATTTCGAGTAGAATCAGAAAGAAGTAGTTCTCCTTTACGCACGATCCAATTCTTATCAGCAAACCAGGCAAAGTCATGGACATTTTCCTGATGAAAATGCAATGTTTTCATTTCAATATACGATGAATCTACCCTTTCTGCTTTTTCTGCATTCTTTTTCATCAATTTCAATTTTTTCTTCAATTCCTTTTTTGGCATGGCATGGAGTGAATCACCTTCTGCTGCAAGAGAATCAAGCCAATATAGTTCATCTTCCCCATTCACCAAATCACCCGTAGCCATCAAACGGTAATCTTTTGGTAAAGTAATTTTCACATCGAAAATCCCAAATTCGCTGTAAAATTCACCCATATTGAGGTAGGGCATTTGATGCCAGCCTTTATGGTCATAAACAGCTGGTTTTGGATACCATTGCGTTATCTCATAATGCTTTCCTGAATGACCTAAACGTGAAAATACTAACGGCAATTTTACAATAAACGGGGTTTCAATTATTACAGACATACCAGGAAGTAAATGGTTGGGCAGCATAATCTTTGCAACATCAATCCAGTCGGTATGGGTTTCCCACGTTGCTTTGATTCCATCGATAAGAAAATCAAGGCTATCAATAAACCCGCGATCCTCTTTATCTGAATTAGCAAAGCGCCTGCTACCATTTTTTACTTGTTGTTTAGCAAATGCTGTGGAATCATTTTTATAAGCATTAGGCCATAAATGAAACCAAATAAACTCAAGTGTATCCGGGGAATTATTTGTGTATTCTAACCTTTCATAGGCAGAAAGGGTATGGGCTGAATCATTTAGTGTAACATCAATTTCATATTTTACCATTTGTTGGAAGTATGGATTTCCATTTCCATAAAGAAACTGTACTAATAAAATAATAAATGTAGTTTTTACTTTCATTGCTTCAGCAATATTCAGTTAATGTAGAAATTAATTTTCTCTTATTTTTGGCTTAATCAAGCCCAATAATGCGGGTAAAAAGGTTAAATCGATGATTAACGCCACAAAAATTGTGGATGCAGCAAGTAATCCAAAATCAGCCGTTGGTCTGAAACTAGAAAATATTAGTATTAAAAATCCAGCAACTAATATTCCCGTTGTTGTTGTCATTGCTAAACCAGTTGTCATAATAGTTTTATCATTTGCATCTCGATAATGCCAGCCCAATCCCGGTAGTTCCATTCTATAACGGATAAGAAAATGAATGGTATCATCTACAGCTATTCCAAATGCAACAGCAAAGGTCATCGCTGTTGGTGGTCTGAGCAGAATATCAAAATACCCCATTATCGCGGCCATTGCGAGCATCGGTATAATATTAGGAATAATGGAAATTAAAGTAATAGGTACAGATCGAAAAAGAATGATCATCACGATTGTGATCAATACAAATGCCGCCATAAAACTTGTCGTCAGATTACGCACAAGATGATCATTAGTCGCAAGAGCCAAAAAAGTGGTGCCCGTTATTTCTATATTCATATAATCCGGAATATGGTTCATTATATAATTATTGATATCATTTGTTATTTCTGCTGCTCGTTGGGAATCTATATCCTTCACCCGCCCAGAAATTCGCGCCTTCGTATAATCAAAATTGACCAATGAATTAAACTCATTTCCATAAATCAAGATGGTCTGGGCAATTGCTGATCGAGACTGTGGAATACTATAAAACTCATTATTGCCATCATTCATAGCCCGGTTAAACTCTTTAATATAATCAGTCATAGATACCATTTTACCTACATCTTCAATGTTTGATACATATTGCTGGAGAAGATCCAAATTGCGTAAAAATTCAGGATCTTTTATATCTTTGATATCTGATGGATTGAATTCTTTTATGCTGACAATAATTTCCAATGGCAAAATCGATCCCATTTTTTCTTCAGCAAGCATCATGTCATCATAAAGAGTTGTTCCCGGTTTAAGGTCATCCATTAAAGAATTATG
>CAYYXU010000166.1:0-3545 GCA_964475645.1 uncultured bacterium
TTATATTAATAGCCATCAGTTACTAGTTGGACTTGGTCTAATATTTCTTGGGATTTTAGTAGCTAATCCAATTATTGAAGCTCCACCAATCAGAACCAATTTTGAAGCATCTGCACCATCAATTTTTCCTTTATTATTTGTAACAATAGCCTGCGGTGCAATTAGTGGGTTTCACGGATTAGTATCTTCGGGTACGACATCCAAACAAATTAATAATATAACAGACGCTAGATTGATTGGTTATGGCGGTATGATTGGAGAGGGGACATTAGCACTGGCTTCTACTATATGCGCCATAGCAGGTATCGGGTTAGTGTCTACTTGTAATTTACCAGCAATAGGTGCTGTATCAGATTTAACTTGGTCTATTTATTATGATTCTTGGGCGCATGCTAGTGCGAATAAAGCTACTGCCTTTGTACTTGGTGGTGGTGCACTGCTCGAATCACTTGGTATCTCGCGTGAGCTTGCCAAAACGCTTATGGCGGTGCTTGTTATCGCTTTTGCAGCTACAACACTAGACACTGCCACAAGAATCCAGAGATTTATAATAACTGAGCTCGGAATTGTCCTACGGGTTAAGTCATTAACGAATAGATATGTAGCTACCATCGCTGCTATTTTGCCGGCAATATTACTTGTTTTTGTAAATGTATCCCTGCCCAGTTCTAATGAAGCTAAACAAGTAGCGTGGGTGCTTTGGCCCATATTTGGTGCTAGCAACCAGATGTTGGCGGCGTTGACATTAATGGTATTAACTTTATATTTCTGGCAGAAAAATAAGCCAGTGCTGGCACTATTTATACCAATGATACTTGTTATGCTGGTCACAATTGTGACACTTTTTTTGAAAGCCAGGGAATTTTATAATCAGAATACTATTCTTTTTGTAATTGACCTTTTTCTGATTGGGTTAGTTATATGGATGATCGTGGAAGGTATTATTGTCTTTCAAAAGAAGCGAAAGATAAATGCCAATAAGCGAACATGAGTCTTTATAAATAATTTAATTTTTCATCACTTAGAAATCACGTTTATAATAATATCAATCTGATTGATATTCTTTTAAACGTTTTTCCCCTATCTTTATATAGTTCTTGTTTAATTCATAACCTAAAAAGTGTCTTTCCACCATTTTGGCGGCCAACGCAGTAGTACCTGAACCCATAAATGGATCAAGAATAATATCACTCGTAAATGAAAATAATTTTATTAATCTAAATGGTAATTCAACAGGAAATGGTGCTGGATGTGCGCGACCGTGTTCTGGAGGAAATTTCCATATACTGCTTATATACTCACGCCATTCGTCTTTTTTAAGTTTACTCTTGGTTTTTCTTTCTTTGTTAATTTTTTCAGGTTGCCCGTCTTTAACAAAGATGTTTATAAATTCTATTGTATTAAGACCATAGAAGTTTGGTGGATGAGGATATGAACCCATCATCAATTGGTCTGTACTTCCTTTATCCCAGATAATTAAGTCATAAAGAAAAAAATCAGTGGTATTGAGAATATTGTATTCAATATTATTGTTGATATTGAGATAATCACGATTATAATGAGTATTCATCGTTTTTTTATCCATAGGTAATATTGGTGAATTGATACACAGTTTCCCATTTGGTTTTAAAACTCGAAAACACTCTTTCCAAACGGGATCCATACTTGATATATATTCTTCATAGGAATTACTGCTACGCCCAATTTGATCCTGATGATCGTAATTTTTTGCGTTAAAATATGGAGGACTGGTAACGATCAAACGGACTGATTCATCATGAATTTCATCCATTAAAACGCAGGATTTATTGTAAATGATATCCTTTTCCATTGGCAGAAATTTGGTGTATCAATTAATCTTTGCAATTGCTAAATAATAGGTTTTCTAAAAGCATCCAATTAATGATCAAAGTGTATTAATTTCTAAATAACGCAAATTAATATTGCATACTAACCATGGGTAATAGAAAAAAATCACAATTAGAAGAACTCAAAAAATGGCAGGCTGATGTAAAAATTTCACCTGCACGAGATTACAATTTTGATAGCATTAGTGGTAGGTCTTTAGATTCACTATACTATCCCCAAAATATCGATGATGAATATATTGAAAAACTCGGCTTTCCTGGACAATATCCTTTTACCCGCGGTGTTCATGCAAATATGTATCGCGGAAAACTTTGGACGATGCGCCAATTTTCGGGATTTGGAACACCTGAGAAGTCTAATGAACGCTACCATTACTTACTAAAACAAGGGCAAACAGGGTTATCCATTGCGTATGATATGCCTACCCTAATGGGGTATGATCCAGATCATCCAATTTCATTGGGTGAAGTTGGTAAATGTGGAGTAAATGTAGCATCCCTAAGAGATATGGAAATTCTGTTGAAGGGTATTGATTTAGGTAAAATTTCTATATCCCAAACTATTAATGGCCCGGCCATGATTCTGTTAGCTTTTTATATTGCACTAGCCGAAAACCAAGGAGTTCCCTTAGGTACACTTCGTGGTACTCTACAAAATGACATTTTAAAAGAATTCACTGCCCAAAAAGAATGGATTTTTCCGCCTGAACCGTCTATGAGGATTATAACTGATATGCTGGCCTATTGTACTGAAAATATGCACCAATACAATACTATCTCTGTATCAGGTTACCATATCCGTGAAGCTGGCTCTACAGCGGGTCAAGAGCTTGCTTTTACATTAGCAGATGGATTTACCTATATCGAGTATGCTTTAGATGCAGGATTACAAATTGACGACTTTGCTCCAAGATTATCCTTTTTCTTCAATTCCCACCTTGACTTTTTTGAAGAAATTGCAAAGTTTCGCGCTGCTCGCCGTATTTGGGCTCGCCATTTAAAAGAAAATTATGGTGCGAAAAATGAGCGATCATTGAAATTGAGATTCCATGCTCAAACTGCCGGATGTTCTTTGACTGCCCAGCAACCAGAAAACAACATTTCCAGAACGGCATTTCAAGCAATTGCGGCAGTATTTGGCGGTGCACAATCACTGCATACAAATTCAATGGATGAAACATTGGCACTTCCTTCTGAAAAAGCAGCAGAAATTGCGCTCCGAACACAGCAACTTATTGCTTATGAGACAGGTGTGGCTAATGTTGCAGACCCTTTGGGGGGTAGCTGGCTGATTGAATCATTAACTAACCAACTTGAACAGGAAGCGGAGAAATATTTCGAAGAGATTGAACGGCTTGGAGGCGTTATCCAGGCAATAGAAAAGGGTTATTTTCAAAGAGAGATTGCCCGTTCTGCAAAGAACTACCAAAAACTTATTGATGAAAAACAGCTTTTTATTGTGGGATTGAACCAATTTAATAAAGATGATGAGAATATTGATATCCCCATACTTGAAATTGGACCAGAGGCAGAGCAAATTCAGGTAAAAGCTTTAAATGAATTAAAAAGTACTCGGAATGAAACTACTGTTCAACAAGCTCTTCACAAAATTCAGGAAACTTGCTCAAATGGTGGTAATATTATGCCACCAATCATTGAAGCGTCAAAAGTTTATGT
>CAYYXU010000167.1:0-3467 GCA_964475645.1 uncultured bacterium
CAAATTTCCTTTCCCTATATTTATTAGACCTGGAAATAGACTGGTTATTATTGGGCTTAATACTGCTTACGCCCTTTGCGCTTTATTTCCTTGGGGAAGGGGCCATGAAAATATGGTTTTTTCCTGGTTACTCAAAATCCCAGGAATCATTTGGTGGGAATACAAAGTTTGGGAAAAAAAGGAAATATTTACCAAATACATGGCAATGGGTATTTAGCAAAGAATTCAAGATTTTCGCCCGGGACTCTTCTGAATGGTCTCAGTTATTCATGATTGCAGCGCTGGTAGTGATCTACTTATATAATTTTAAACTTTTACCAATAGAACGAGCGTCATTTTCCGAAGAATTTATCACCAACCTTATAGCATTTTTAAATATTGGTTTAGCTGGTTTCATTATTACATCTTTATCGGCAAGATTTGTTTTTCCATCTATTGGTGCAGAAGGCGGCGCATTTTACCATATAAGGTCATCCCCATTATCTATCAAACGATTTCTAATGTATAAATTCTTTTTTTATGTTATTCCCTTTACCTTTCTTTCACTTACTCTCATCATCATAAGTAATAGAATTTTGCATATAGAAGGACCAATGTGGTGGATTTCTTTTCTCATAAATCTTTTTATAACCTGGATAGTAGTTGCCTTGGGCTTAGGATTTGGTGCTGTCTATGCTGATTTTAAAACCGAAAATAAAACTGTGACCATGGGCAGCATGGGGGCGGTAATGTTTATACTTACTGCAACCGCTTTACAAGTAGTAATTATTTTTATTGGCGCCAACCCTGTTTATCGTATCGTCAGGCGTTGGCTGAATGATCATGTACTAAATCTTTCTGATCTATATTTTCTGACAGCATGGGTTTTAATTTCTATTGCAATCTCTTTGGGCCTCGTGATTTATTATTTCCGTAAAGGTATTAATATGCTTGGAAACTCGTAATTTGAACCTTAGTTCTAAATGCAATACAATATTTTGTTATTCTGTGTTTGTCCTCTATCAAGTATATTAATAAATTTTCGTATTGATATGTAATTAATAATCAAATGAAAGGAGGTGATCAGTTGTCTAATTCAAGTAGCATGCTGACCTCCAAAGGATCAGTATTATAATAATAAACTGATGCTGGCTTTTCAGGAGGTCAGCTATTGCAATGAAGAAGCCCCCAGAATTTTGGGGGCTTCTTCATTTAGGGTAAATTCATTTTAACCATTACCTATCCTATCAGTCTAATTCACAACATTCAAAAGATAATGATCTTTTTTATATTTGATTTGAATTATTGAATAGAAATCAATGGACTACAAGAAACGTAATATTATTAATTATTTATTTTATTTGATTCTTTTTGGCTGTTTTGAGCAAGAGTTAATAGTAAATAATAATGATCAACTTCTAAAAAAGGATCGAGGCATTATTTATTATGATAATGTACCATTATCAGGTATTGTTAATTCACAATATCCAGATAACAAACCGAAGTCAAAACAAACCTATAAATCTGGAAAGCCTAATGGTTCATTTACTGAGTGGTATCCCAATGGTCAGATACGCTATAGAAAGAATTTTAAAGACGGTTTGCAAGAAGGAGAACAGAAGGAATGGTACTGGGATGGCACCCTTGCCAGAATAATGAAATTTCAAGCAGGAAAACAACAGGGTGACCAAATCGGTTGGAAGGAAAACGGTGACTTACGTTTCAAGTATACCTATTTAAATGGAAAACGATACGGTTTTATGGGTTCAGCCTTATGCCAACCCCCAGAAGGATAGAAAAATTGAAAACTGGATTACTCAGCATATTTGGATTGATCGGATTGATCACTTTTATCAGCATCAGTGAGGGACATAACACTGATTTTCGGCTACCCGTATATACGCCTGCGGATTTGGATCCTGATTGGGTTCATGAGTCAATACAAAATAGTACTGAACCACACATAGTCCACAATTTTGAGTTTATAAATCAGGATGGCAAGATTATCGATGAAAAAACGGTTGCAGGAAAAATCTATGTGGCGGAATTTTTTTTCACGACTTGTCCGGGTATTTGTCCTACTCTTACCAAACACACCAAACGAATACAGAACGAATTTATTGATGATGATGATGTATTAATTTTATCACACACTGTGTACCCGGATCATGATTCAGTAAAAGTTCTAAATGCTTTTGCTGAAATGCATGATATCAAATCTACAAAATGGCATTTACTTACAGGTTCAAAAGAAGATCTTTATGGTATATCCAGGAAAGGATATTTTGCTATTTCCTATGAGCCAGACCTAAGCACAAATGGCTTTATCCATACTGAAAATGTAGTCTTGGTGGATAAAGATAGAAGACTGCGGGGGATTTATAATGGTACCAAACCCCATGAAATCAATCGCCTGATAGAAGATATCCATGTACTTAAAAAGGAGTATGAATAATAATGACCGAAAGAATAAAAACAAGACAACCTTTATTTTATTTGACACTGACAATAACAATGGTTCTACAAGCACAGGATGAGCCGGACATGACTATCCTTTTCAATTATTTTGACTCGACTGTGACAATATATGTTGATAATGATGAAATAGTTGTTGAAGGGGATGGAGTACCCAGTCACTTAAGCCCGTACTTTGTGCAAACGTACGCTCAGACCCAAAATGGATTTTATTACTGGCTGGATAACAATGGGGATGGTATTAATGATTTTTGGATGCAGACGCCAGCTAATATGAACTTGAATCCTAACCGTATTGCTCAGCAAGGTTATGAGTTTCGTATTCCATTACATCCTGCAATAAATCCAAATGGGCCGGCGGACACATTCCTGGGGCCTATTGGTGTATCCATAAACGGGGTACCATTTTTCAACGAATATGAGTCGCCAACGGAAACATTAACCAACCAGGTTATCCAATCGTTTGACCCTGGGAACGGACATCCGGCCCCTCAAGGAAGGTATCATTACCATTTTCCTCCGGAATCGTTAATCACAGTTACCGAAGACAATTTTCTTGGATTTGCTGGAGATGGATTTCCAGTTTATGGTCCGAAAAATCCCGATGGTAATAATGCCCAAAATCTTGATGATTATCATGGTGAATTTGGTCCAACACCCGATTTTCCGGACAGTATCTATCATTATCATACAAATTTTTCATCACCATATATAATCGGTGCTTTTGCCGGAACTCTTGGCACTGGGTTTGGTGGCGGCGGTGGAGGTGGAGGCGGAGGACTTCCTCCAAATTGTGATCAAGTTCCTCCAGGCATGCCTTGCTGCGGAGATGGTAATTGTGGTGGCCCCGAAACAGAGACTAACTGCCCTGAAGACTGTGCTACTACAATTGATTATACAATAATTGTCAATGAATTCATGGCTGCTAATCAAAACTGTTGCGATGATGGGACTGGAGAAAATGAGGATTTTATTGAATTATATAATTATGGTATGGAAGCTATAGATATTGG
>CAYYXU010000168.1:0-3463 GCA_964475645.1 uncultured bacterium
GGCGCTTCCCATTTTGACTACATGGTCTGCACCAAATATCTTTTTCAATTACTACCGAACTATCCAATGAAATACCGCCTCCCGTTTGTGCATTAGTTGGCCCCATGATCATTGCCACTGGTATACCGAGCGCTTCGGAAGCATGGACCATACCTGTATCGCTGCCTATTGTCATTTCTCCTAAGGAAATGATAGCTAGAGATTTCCTTATATCTAATTTTCCATGCAAATCTAAAATCTCTGTACTTTTATTATCAGCTATTGCACTGCAAATCCTATCATTTCCACTGCCAATAATAATTATACTTAATCCTAGTTTATTTATTATCAAATTAACTAGCTCTTTGTAATGATTAACTAGCCAAGTCTTCTGCGGCCAGGCAGCACCGGGTACTAATGTTATGTAGGATCCTGTTAAACCTTCTTTCTTTAAAAAAGATTTAATTTCAATCTGCTCATTCTTCTGGATAACTAGCTTAGATTTTGGGACTGGATATTCATTATCCAATATTTTATCCAGACATTGGTGGTATAGCCATCTTTGGGAAAATACACTAGGAAAATGATTTTTCTTTAGTTCAATGAGTTTAAATCTTTTCCAACGTGGTTTTTTATATACTACCTTTTTAGTAGTTTTGAATTGGCGGCGGATAATCTGAGATCTAATAACATTGTGTAAATCTATAATCAAATCATATCCTTTAGCTGCTAACATTTTGCCGATCTCTTTTAGTTCTTGGTATTTCATTTCACGTGGGATATGTATTATCCGATTTATATCAGGATGACCTAATAATAGTTCTGCATAATCATCTAGTGTAATTATATCAATTCGTGTATCTGGAAAACGATAACGTAATGACTTTAACGGTGACGTTAATTGCACAATATCACCTATAGAACTAAATCTGAGGACCAAAATGGCCCGCGGGTCTTTCATATTAATAATTTCGGCGAGAATTGAAAATTACAAGATCCGCTAAGGATTTTTTGTAAGGAGAATCTGGATATTCATCCAAAATATCTATTGCTTGATTACTGAATTCATCTATCTTTTGACTAGCATATTCAAACCCACCTGATGCATGAACTAGTTCTTTTAATACAGTAATTTCTTTTTGTGATTTCTTTTTGAGGTTTAAAATCTTTTTGACTTGTCTCGATTCAGATTTGGTTAGCGTGGAATATGAATGTATTAGAGGTAGAGTAATCATATTTTTTTTAACATCGGCCCCAAAATTCTTACCAGTATTTGATTCAGCACCAAGCATATCAAATAAATCATCTTTAATTTGAAAGGCCATGCCAAGTTTTTCACCAAAAATACGCATCCTATCACGGTCTTTGTCAGCCTTTGTTGATGTGATGGCTCCAAGTTCACAGGACGTCGAAATAAGACTGGCAGTCTTTTTATAGATCATATCATAATACACTTTTTCTGTCATTGACCTGGTAAGACTTTTTTCAATTTGTAGGATCTCACCGGAACTTAATTTTTCGGCAGTTTCAGATATAAGCGTAAGTGCTTCAAAATCTTTGATGCCAACTAGATTTATGAGAGCTTTACTAAAAATAAAATCCCCCATTAAAACAGCAACCTTGTTTTTCCATACCCTATTGATTGATGGAAAGCCGCGACGGGTTGTCGCTTCATCAACAACATCATCATGAACCAATGTTGCAATATGAAGTAATTCAATCATTGCAGCAGCTCGATAGCTATTTAGTCCAGGTTTACCACAGGTTCTAGCTGCAAGAATCGTTAATATCGGCCTAATATGCTTGCCTTTGTGCCGCAATATATATTTCCCTACGGTATTCACAAGACGCACCTCTGATCTAAGGGCATCGCGGAATTCCATCTCAAACAGTTTTATATCTTCGAAAATAGGGGCAGTAATCTCTTTGAGCGTTTTTAAATCATTAACCATATTAAATATTACTACTATTAGTACGCTATTTACTACGGTTTACCATCCAGGAAACACCAATGCTAATTTCATACAGAAAAGCCAGTGGAATTGATATAAAAATAAGACTGATTGGGTCTGGAGGAGTTATAAAAGCTGATAATACAATTATAACTACGATAGCATGGCGGCGGTAATGACGCATAAATGCAGGCGTTAGAAACCCTATTGCACTTAGGATAAATACTACTATTGGTAGTTCAAATATTACGCCGCTACCGAGTAAAAGCATTGTGATAAAACTGAAATAATAATTAATAGAAAAATTATTTTTTACCTCCATCATTCCCATTGAGGTGAAAAATTCCAGTGAATATGGTATTAAAATATAAAAAGCGAATACTATCCCAACCAGAAAAGCCAAATAACTAAAAAAAACAAGCGGAACCATTACCTTTTTCTCATCATTATGCAAACCTGGACCAATAAATTTCGCTATTTGATATGTCAAAACTGGTATTGCCACAACAATACCACCAAACAAAGCCACGCCCCATTTGATCATAAACATACCCTGGACTTTTAATACTTGTAGGTCAGGTGGGTTAGATAAGTTATGGATAGGTGCAATCAGGAATTGCATTATTGCATCAATGAATAGAAAACAAAATGAACCACCAAATAATATAGCGATTATACTTTTTAATAAGCGCCACCGCAATTCCTCTAAATGTTCAAGGAATGACATCTGATTGGTATCATTATCATTCATGATTTAAAGCTTTTTAATATATCGTTTGCGATACTATAGGGTGATTCCGTGATCGTATCTAAGGATTTTGTTGCATCCTCCAATTTTCTAATCCTATCTGTAGTCCAAAATTCACCCAACAGCTTTTCCTGTATCAATTTTTTCACTCGATTGCGATATCGTTCTTTCTTTTTCTTTACCAATAGACCATAACGATCAAGCTTTTCAAGATGATTAAAAATACCATCGAATAACTTATCCATACCCTTCCCTTGGCTGGCAACTGTAGCGTAAACAGGTGCATCAAGATTGCTCTTATTACCCACAGTATCTATCATGGAATTCAATGTATCTGCCAAACGATCTGCTCCTTCACGATCAGATTTATTAATAACAAAAATATCCGCTATCTCAAGTAAACCAGCTTTCATTAGTTGTATCTCATCACCAGATTCAGGAACAAGAACCAGGATCGTTAAATCTGCAGCTTTTGCTATATCATATTCACCTTGGCCAACACCAACAGTTTCAAAAATTATAATATCTTTCCCGCTTGCTGCTAAAACATCACCTGCTTCTTGAGATTTGCGTGCTAATCCACCAAGATTTCCATGCGTACCCATGCTTCGGATAAAGACACTTTTTTCATTAGTATAATGATTCATTCTTACCCTATCACCAAGTAGTGCGCCACCGCTGAATGGACTTGATGGATCAATGGCAATTACTCCAATGGTTTGATTATTTTTGAGGAAACGTTTTATTAACTCATTTGTAATTGTACTCTTGCCCGCACCAGGAG
>CAYYXU010000169.1:0-3437 GCA_964475645.1 uncultured bacterium
CTGATGAGTTGCAGGGATCCACATTCTCCATTTCAAATTTCGGTGTATTTAACGTTACTATGGGTACACCTATTATTAATCAGCCAAATGTAGGCATCCTTGGTGTGGGCGCAATAAAGAAGCGACCCGTTGTGATAGAAACAAAAGCCGGGGATACGATCGGTATTCGTAGCTTGATGGTACTCACTTTAGGTTTTGATCATCGGCTCATTGATGGCGCTGGAGGCAGTCAGTTTATCGATGCGGTACGAGATGAACTGGAAACCATGGATCTGGAACAGCTCTTTTAATGGCAATTGACCATGTATTAAAACTGTATGCGGAAACGATCCGATCGCCCTATCTGCATTATGGTTACTGGGATAATCCGGAAAATGTCAATGCAGATTCATTGTCCATTGATGATATTGCTGATGCCCAGGGGCGCTATATTGAACATTTAACATCCTTCATACCGGACGATGTGCAATCTATTTTGGATGTAGGCTGTGGCGTGGGAGGAAATGCAGCGTATTTACAAGAAAGTGGCTTTGGTATAGATGTACTATCGCCTGATTCTTATCAAGAAGAAATAATCAATGAAAAATTCAATGGCACATTGCAATTCTTCAAAACAAAATTTGAGGATTTTGAAACTGATCGTACCTATGACCTCATTTTGGAGAGTGAGAGCGCTTGTTATATTAAGATAGAGGCGGGATTTACCTCAGCAAGGAGGGCATTACGGGCTGGTGGATATCTACTGGTGGCAGATTATTTTGTTTGTTATCATGATGAAAAGGGTAGTCCCCATTTAAAATCATCCCACCCGATTAAAGCATATTTGGAGGGTGCTGTAGCAGCTGGCTTCGAATTATTGAAAGAATTTGATCAAACTGAAAATACCATGCCTACTCTGGATGCGGCGTATAATTTCATCGAGCGATTTATACTGCCTACAGCGGAGTATGCCCAGGTTTCATTGCAAAGAAAAAATCCACTCACATACCAATTGATGAAATCACTATTTGGGAAGAAATTATCCGGTAAAATGGATCAACTGGATTTAGTGAAGAGTGAAGAGTTTAGAAAATATCGTAAATACATGATCTATTTATTCCAGAAAATATAACCTAATGAAAACAGCATTAAAGAATCCTTATAAACCAAAGATCCGGCTGCAGATGGGTGCTGGATACCGATTTATTGATCAGATCGTAAAAAAAAATAATCTGCATACAGTCTGTGAGGAAGCCCGTTGCCCCAATATCTATGAATGCTGGGATCGGCGTACGGCTACGATCATGATCCTAGGAGATATTTGTACCAGGGCTTGTGGATTTTGCTCTGTGAAAACCGGGAAGCCAACTTGGGATGATTTGCTGGAACCGTTAAGAACTGCCCTTGCCGTAAAGAAAATGGATTTACGTCATGTGGTGATTACTTCAGTGGATAGAGACGACATCAAAAACGACTATGGTGCGGAAATATGGGCGGATACAATTATCCAGATTCACCATCATGTTCCTGAATGTACAGTGGAAGTATTAACACCAGATTTCAAAGGATATAAGCCAGCGCTATTAAAAGTTATTAAAGCTGAACCTGAGATATTCAGCCATAATATCGAATGTGTTGAAAGGATCAGTAAACAGGTTCGCAGTCAGGCTAATTGGCAACGAAGTCTGGATGTACTGAAGTTTTCAGTAAAACATGGATTGCAGACAAAGACTGGTATGATGGTTGGTCTCGGGGAAACATCTTTTGAATTAATTGAAACAATGAAACAAGTTGTTGATACTGGTGTTTCAATATTTACCATTGGGCAATATTTGCAGCCGACAGGTGATAACCTACCAGTAGTGAGATATGTTTCCGATGAAGAATTTGAAGAATATAAATACATCGGTTTGGAATTAGGATTTTTAGTAGTTGAATCAGGACCTCTAGTACGGAGTTCATACCATGCTGACGAACAGGCCATAATGGCAAAAGCCGCTTTGTAATAGTACAGATGAATAGTAGGAATACTGTTATTTTCATGACTCTAGTTTCGGGTGTAATATTGGTACAGTTGGTCTCACGAGGTCAACCCAGTGCTGGTACCGCAAAAGAAACAAAGACTGGAATTAATAATTCGGCCACTTCGAGCAGTACTAGAATCGGGAATCTATTGGCCAATGTGCCAGACAGCTGGATGGGCATTAGACCATCCAGTTCTTTGCGCTTAATGGAATTTCGCTTGGGTTTGGTGACAGATGATGCCACCTTAGCAATATTTAAAAATATTGGAGGTTCAATAGATGATAACTTGGAAAGATGGTCTGGTCAATTCGGTTATTTACTATCAGATTCTGAAGTAAACATACGGACCGAGAATATTAACGGAATGCAAGTTAGTATTATAAGTATAATAGGAACCTATACAAACAGGATGGCTTTTTCCAAACCTACCCAACCGAAACCAAATTACCGGCTTTTGGGTGCTATCGTGGATACCAGGGATGGTTTGTATTATTTCAAATTAACGGGACCAAATACCGTGATCACGGGTAAAATAGAGGAGTTTACACGTTTCATAAAATCATTACGGTATGATGAAATTGGGTAAAAAATATTGAAAAGAACGTATTTATGGCAAATAATGTGGTAAAATACTTGAAAAGCATGACAAAATTACATATTAATATATATGGTATGTTATTTGCCTTTAAATAGGTAAAAATTAATTGAGGATTTATTATGGCTAAAAGATTTGATAAAGAATTAGAATCAACACCGGTTGCCGATGACCATGATTATCCGGTAATGCCATTGCGCAATACGGTACTTTTTCCGCAACAGGTCATTCCGATCTATATTGGTCGAGAAAAATCTTTGAAACTTATTGATGATCTGGGGCCAGGTGATAAACACATTGTAGTTGTTGCCCAAGAGGATGGATCGATTGAAGATCCTAAACCGGAAAACCTCTATGCTTATGGCACACTTGGTGTTGTATTGAAAGTTTTTGATATGCCAGATAATAGCAAATCAGCTATTGTCCAGGGCGTAGAACGGGTCAAGTTACTCAGTTTCGGAGATGCAGAACCTTATTATACAGCAGTTGTAGAACGTATCAAGGATAATCCCGTCAGCGATGACTTAGAGCTGGATGCATTAGCCAAGAATCTTAGGGATACCTTTACGGAACTTATTCAAGTAGCGCCAAATCTAACCGAGGAACATTCAGGTATGCTTTCAAATATCCAGAATCCTTCCCGTTTAGCGGATCGCGCTGTTTCTCTCCTCACGGTGCCAAATCAGGAGAAACAAGAAGTCCTGGAGGAATTAGAAGTAAAAAAGCGGGTGGAAAAAACAATTACGTTACTGACTAGAGAAATACAGCGAATCAAACTTGGTGAGGAGATACAAACTGAGGTACATGACGAGATTTCCAAGACACAGCGGGAATATTA
>CAYYXU010000170.1:0-3181 GCA_964475645.1 uncultured bacterium
AACCCAGCTGGCAGAATGCTCCCCGGAATTAAGCAACAACGCTTCCTGAATTCCATCTTGGTCCAGGTCATAAACATCTTGAAAATATAGTGCGCCTTCTGCCAGAAGTGCAGAAAACAACAGGACTGTTGATACGATTATCCGCAAGGAGGTTGTTTTTCCCCCATTAGACGTACTTAACCTCATGATTCATACCAAATTTGAATGCAATTTATCGGGAGGCAAATCACGCTTGATCTCCCTTACCTCGTTTACTCGCTAAAATTAAGGTTAAAAACAGTTTTTTTACAAGGAAAAGCACCTGATCCGTTTTTCGAGTAATTTTTCAGTTATTTTCTATAATTTCTTCATAATTTATGTAATGCTCCACAAACCGGTCTTCATGCGGAAAACCCCATTATCATGAAAAACAACATTATAATTATTCTGTTTAATCTAACAATTGCTCTGGGCCAATTCGGCTACCCTGTTGAAGACTTTTTTGGCGGAGGGATCGGTTATAGCCCTATGTATATTTCCCTTGACTCAATTCCTGGGGCTTCAAGATTGGAAAGCCTTGGCTTGAAAACAAATGACTTCAAAGATCCTTTTGTTATCCATGGTGGGGAAGGATTTGCTCACATAACCGGTAAATGGCGAGTGGGTGGGTATGCTGGTGTGGGCGCTTCCAGTATAAGTACTATACCAAATATCATTTTATATGAAGATACAAATAATGATAATATTTTTTCTGTTGGAGATATAACTAAATCTTATGAAGGAGATTTTAGTCCAACAATTGATGCAAAATTTTCTATAGCTCTTGGAGCCGGATCTGTTGAGTATGTAATGCCTTTACTACAAGACCTAGAATTATCTGCAGGTGCATTGTTAGGGCTAGCCAGGGCGAATATTGCAATCGAACAACAAGCTGGTACACCGACTTGGGATAAAACATTCCAGAATGTCTATGGTACGTATGATGAAGATGGAGAAAATTTATTAATTTTAGTATCTGATGGTACTATAGATCAACAAGAAACTCTTAGGCCTACAGCAGCGCCTAGCCTATTACGGGATGTTAGTGCTACATTTTTCAATTTTCAGCCCTACATAGCAATGAAATGGCAATTTTTAGAGCGTATGGGATTAAGAATAAGCGTTGGTTTTAACAAAGGGACCATTGGAAACGGTAGTTGGAAATTAAATGGGCGTACTGAGATTAGCGATTCACCTACCGCTGCAATCCAGGGAGTTGTATTTAGAACTATGCTTTATATTGGCTTGTAAATACTTTTAAGCTATTCTAAAAAATGATAAAGAATTTCCGGCGTATCTGGCCATTATGCCTGTCAGCGCTTTTTGGTTTTATAATAGGAGTTTTTCTCCTACCGCCAACACTGTATCCAAACAACGAAAATATATACCGAATCCTTCGTGATAAAACCAAGGTTCTGCAGCAAATAATTTCCTATGTGAATCATTTTTATTTTGGCACCGTTGATATGGAAAAGATCATGGATGGTGCTTTTCATGGGCTTATGGAGGAACTGGATCCTCATTCTGTTTATATCCCGGCGAAGGAACAGAATAATATTGACGAACTTTTCCGGGGTAATTTTCAAGGAATAGGAATTGAATTTGATATTCTAAACGGCTATATCACCGTCATTTCACCGGTGCCAGACAGCCCCTCAGACATTGTAGGCCTGATGCCGGGAGATAAGATTATTGCTATCAATAGTGATGATGCCTACAAGATCACCAAAGAAGAAGTATTTAAAAAATTAAGGGGCCGCAAGGGCACTGCTGTAGATGTCACTATTAGTCGCATTGGTTCAGGGAAGCCGTTTGATGTGACCATTATCCGTGATGATATTCCCATATACAGCGTTGGGGCAGCTACAATGATCGATGATATCACGGGTTATGTTTCCTTACGGCGGTTTTCGGCAACGACTGAAAAAGAAGTAAGCATGGCATTGGACAAGCTGAATACGGCAGGCATGAAACGTCTTATTTTTGATCTCAGAGGAAACAGCGGTGGATATCTTGAACAGGAAGCAGCCATCTCTAACCAGTTTATTACCACCAAGGACACCCTGGTCTTTACAAAAGGAAAAATACGGGAATCCAACCAAGTTTTTATTGCCAAGCCGGAAAAAGGCAGAGATGGCTTTTCATTGATCGTACTGATTAACCGAGGGTCCGCCAGCGCCAGTGAAATTGTATCCGGCGCGGTCCAGGATCTGGACCGTGGGCTTGTAGCGGGCGAAACCAGTTTTGGTAAAGGACTTGTGCAGCGGCAACTGCCCCTTGACAGCGGTGGTGCTGTTCGCGTAACCATTGCAAGGTATTACACACCCAGCGGCAGATTGATCCAGCGGCCATATGAGGATGGCAAAAACCTGGCCTATTACCGTGAATTATACGCGGTTGATCGTGAATCTAAGATTGACAGCCTGAAAGAGTTGCGACCAAAATACAAAACAAGGGCTGGTAGAACTATTTATGGAGGAGGGGGAATTACTCCAGATATTTATATTCCGTACAGGCAGCAGTTTACAAGCGAAACTGGAAATATATTGCGCAATCCCAAACGCCCCATTTTCAATTTTGCTTCGGAATATGTTTCAAAACATAAAAATGAATTCAATTCTTTTGATGTTTTCAGAGATTCGTGGACTGTTTCTGATCGGGTCTTTAAAGATTTTCTCCACCTTTTAGAACAGGATTCCATTGAATTTGTTGAGGATTCTCTACTTGCGGATCTGGCATTCATCCATAATCAAATTAAAGGAGAAATTGCAGGCGCTGCATGGGGAAAGGACAAATCAGCAAGTATAAGATTGCAAATGGATAATCAGGTTCAAGAATCAATAAAACACTTTCACGAAGCGGACGCATTCTTAGAAACCTTGAATTAATTAACGCCTTTAAAGCAAGAATTTGAACAATATATTCTTTCTTATTGTGTTCAACCCATTTGTTGTTATATTCAGGTTTGTACATTATATAAAATCAAATATGGAGAAATAAAATGGTACAATATTTTCATGATGGTGGAAATTTTATGTGGCCCATTCTGGTAGCCCTTGTTTTTGGCCTTGTATTTACGCTCGAGCGAATTTATTCGCTAATGATGTCTAGAATCGATTCTGAAACATTCTTCGATGATATTACAAAAGTAATTGATAACGAT
>CAYYXU010000170.1:3191-3431 GCA_964475645.1 uncultured bacterium
GCTGAGGCAGCATTGGAACTTTGTGAGCAGACACAGGGTCCGGTTTCTGCAATATTTCACGCTGGCTTATCACGCCTGCACCGCGGCCTGGCTGAAGTAGAAAAAGCAATTCAAAATGCTGGTGCCATTGAGATGGCCTTCCTGGAAAAGAATATGATTTGGCTAAATGCTGTAATCACTATTGCTCCCATGCTGGGTTTTACCGGTACTGTGATCGGTATGATCAGCGCATTCGATGCC
>CAYYXU010000171.1:0-3415 GCA_964475645.1 uncultured bacterium
AATGGCCATGAACCCCATGCGGATACGATCTTTTCGACCTCTATATTCTCGAAAACTACGATTGATGTGCGGTGGCATAATGTGAATACCAAACCTTCTTGCCTCACTCAGATAGGCGTAAGGACTATAGAAGCCACCCTGATTTGCAATTACCGCTGCTAGGAATTCCGCCGGGAAATGGGCTTTTAAGTAAGCACAGGTAAAAGATAACATGGCGTAAGATGCGGAATGAGGTTTGCAGAATGAATATCCAGAGAAAGATTGGATCATCTGCCATAATGTTTGCGCTAGTTTTTGGGTATATCCACGATTGACTACGCCGGATATAAATTTCCTTTTCCAGCGGGGAATTACATGCCCTAATGACGGTTTGGAAATGACTTTACGAAGATAATCCGATTGGGCATAACTGAACCCGGCGATTTTCCGCGCAACCATGGATACTTGTTCTTCATAAACCATGATGCCGTAGCTTTCTGCCAGACATTCCAGATCTTGGTGTAAAAGTTTCCAGGATTTCCCGTGAATTCGATCCAGCATCAAGTTAGTGTAGCGGTTTGCCGCCGGTCGAATAATCGATGAATAAATTACTACATGCTCAAAATCAACTTTACCTGCTTTGGCTAATAATTGCCGGGTGGCGGGACTCTCAATGTAAAAGACACCCATGGTGCGACCAGTTTTCATTAAATCCTTTGTCTTGAGATCACCTACTGGCTGAATTTTATGGTAATCCATATATTTATTCCGGTAAAGGCCGACTTGTTTTAGTGTGTCACGTACTACCGCCAAAGATCGGTTGCCCAGAATGTCAATTTTCAATAATCCGGAATCTTCGACCTGATCTTTTTCCCATTCCACAATCTGAACACCCTTGGGTGCCGTGAGGACAGGTACATATTTACGTATTTCATCTGGAACAATGATCACACCGCCAGGGTGCACTGAAGACACTCGAAAAGCACCCATAACTTTTTCACTATGTTTCAGTATTTCCATGATTGTATCGTCTAAATCAAGATTCTTGAATCGTTTATTGTTTCGCACCCATTTTACCAGTTCGGTTTGGCGGCTGTAATAACCAATCCGTTTGGTTATGACCTTAATTTCTTCTTCTGCCAGGCCATAGACCTTACTTACTTCGCGGATTGATGACCGAGGCTGCAAGAATACCTGGCTGGATACCATAGCACTCCGTTCGGTACTGTATTTGTTGAAAATATAATCCAGAATTTTATCCCGTTCATCCCATGGGAAATCAATATCAATATCTGGCATATTCATTCGTTCTGGGTGAATAAAGCGTTCGAATTGCAGGTTGTAGCGTAGGGGATCTACTTGTGTGATGTGCAAACAGTAGCTTACGACAGATGCTGCGCCAGATCCGCGGCCAATAGTGGAATCAGTTTGTTGAACAATATCTCTCACGATAAGGAAATAAGGCGCAAATCCTTTTTGTGTAATCAGGGATAGTTCATAGTTAATACGTTTTTTTAGTAATCCATTAATTTTACCGTAGCGCTCGTTGGCACCAGTTGTTACCAGACTACGCAGTGCCTTGTTCGCGCGATGGGTATTTTTCAATGACAATTCTGGGAAGATTGTATTGGTGTAAGTCCAATCCGTTTTACAACGTTCAGCTAAGTATTGACTGTTATTGATAGCTGTCATACTGCTAGGAAATAGATCAATCATTTCTTTTTCCGATCGAAAAAAGTGCCTTTGATCTTTGGTTTCGTTAAGGGGTAATTGTGACAAGGTAGTATTCAGGTCGATTGTGCGGAGTATACGGTGGGTATGGTAATCTTCTTTACTTAGAAAGTACACATCGCCAGTAGCGATGATCTCCAATTGATACGCATTAGCCAGCGTCTGTGCTTCTGCTTCCGCGACGCTGGGCCGTAATTCCACAAATAAATGGCTGTTGGGTATGAATGTAGATAATAATTTTAGAACACTATCCTGGTGCGCTAAGATGAATAGTCCACTGTGGAGTGATACGAGCAATTTTGGAATTGATGCATCTGGGTCATCGTGAATACAAGAAATGATCCGGCACATGTTTTCGTAACCAGTTTGATTTTCTGCAAGCAGAACAACATTGTCCATTGTTGTGATCAAATTGGTGCCGGCAATAGCTTTTATACCCTGTTCCTTGGCCAATTGTACAAAACGAATAAAGCCCCAAAGACCATTTACCTCTGTCAGTGCTATATGACTCATATGGAGTTCCTTGGTTCTGGTAATAAGTTTCATTAATGGAATAGTGCCGCGCATCTTCGAATATATCGAATGTGTATTTAGAGATGCGAACATGATGGTTAATCTTTATCTGGCGATGTTCAAGTGGGATGCTGATTGAATACTGCCAAACCCATATTTGATGCGCAGAGCATCCACGGCATTGGCCAATGATTGATCTTTTACACCTTTGTCCTTAAACAATATTAATTGGTTTGCGATTGGTTTCATATCGGTAGCATCGATAACAACAGCGCGGATACGGTTCCGCCGCCGGTTAGCTCTCTGTAGTAGATTCAAGCAAAGTGTATTTATTGTATGGTTATCATTCTGTGTAGCTGCACCTTTTTTATTAAACTGGTATCCATCTGTGTAATGCACTGTTACAGTTATAGATCGTGCTACCTGTCGTTTGTATCGCAGGCGAAAAGCGACTTGTTCTGCCAAGTGTTTTGTCACCGCTCGTAAAAGCTCTTCATCATTGGTGTCTTGCTTCAAAATGGTTTGTTCCACAATATGATCTTTTTGCGCAGGTGGTGTTACCATAGCTGTATCTTTTCCCCAGGCTTCCATGGCCAGTTTCGCATGATATTTCCGAAATAAAACTAAGCTAGCAGCCTCATTGGCTACGATAGTCTGAATGTGTTGTACTTCTTTCAAGTGTAAGAAACGGATCAGCCTTTGTACTGATTGTTCTTGGACTGTAGGAAGCACCTCTGTTGTGAGTGGCGCCAGAAATTTTGGTTCATCTCCGACGTTGACCTTGTGGATTTTTTCTGGGATTACCGCTGTAGTAATATAGCTGATCAGTTTATTGGCACTGATACCAATTTGTCCGGCTAGTCCCGTTTTGCCATGGATATCATTAGATATATGATAACCAGCTTGCATTTTAGTGTGGTGGATCGTTTCCATGCCACTCATGTCCAGATAATATTGGCCGAATATAGTTGGTTCTACCAGGGGTGAATAGTTTGTGACAATGCCTGTAACGTAATGGTTCATCCGGGCATACAGTGTACTGTTATAAGGCATGAGTAATGCACTGTGGCTGATCTTGCGTGCCAAAGAGACTTTCATCCCTTGAGATAAGCCTTCTGCTTTTGCTTCTTTTGATAGGGCTATAATCGTACCATTTTGATGGTGCGATGATATTACGGCAATGGGTCGGGTA
>CAYYXU010000172.1:0-3393 GCA_964475645.1 uncultured bacterium
TAATAGGGATATTAGTTATATATAACACAATAGGTCGTGCGATCACCTTATCGTCATTGATCATTTTCATTTCATCACTAGCAAAATGAAAATGGGGCACTTCAAGGTCACAGGTTGTGTAAGTGCTGTTATCAATATAAAAAGTTTCTTTATCTTGATTTCTTATATTGCTACCGGTATAAAAACCATCATCTGCGCTGGTTCTTCCTTTGGTTACACGCCCCTTCTTTGAAGTTAGATTGTATGTCATTTCATCACCAGTCATGGGATCACGACCTTGTTCTAAAATAGTTGGTTTTTGATAGATGAAATTTGAATCAAGATTACTCTGCGGTGTGGCATTTAACATATTGGATTTCCAATCAACATTTATAAAACCCGCGTCTAAATCCATATTTGTGTAGTGGATCTTTGCGTTCCCATGTAGATCCGTTTGTTCTTGATCAACCATATAATCAATGATCTTGGATGAATAAATTATTTGTCCATCAATAGTAGCGGTTACAGAGTCCGGTGTGTATTCTCCTCGAGAACCGCCAGATACAATTATATGGTCTAGGTTGTTTCCATCAAAACTCATAATAATTGTATCTCCAGAAGCAATATTTTTCCCTTGGTATATAGAATCTTCGAAAACATGATATAGCGTTGTAGCCATGCCTTCTACTTGTAGGGAATCCATTTGTCCCGCATCAAAGAAACCTTGCAGACTACTACCCGTTAGGTCATCTATGAATTGTACTTCTGATCGGGTTGTAGCAGCAGTATCATTATTGCTGGTTGTAATTTCCCGCAATCCTTTTGTAAGGGTAGTTACATGCGCTTGAGCAGGTATATAGAGATGTTCCATGACATCATCTTTGTAACGTAAAATTATTTCACTTCCGGAAATTGTCTGATCTTTTTCATTAACGTGTGGATCTAACTTTAGCCAAGTAGTTTGATCCTCACGGTTATAGATAGCTAGACCACATGTTGCCTTTCGTTCATCTTCTAGAATCGTAACATAACCTTCTGCTGTATATGAAACTGCATCTTCGCCCGCGTGTTTAGCGTAATATATTGAATGAGAGGTAATGATCTGATTATTCTGCGAGAGTTCTGCGTTTCCCCGGGCAATTCCGCTGTCCAGATTGGAATAATATACAAGAGTATCTGCTAAGAGATCATAGTCATTATCCCAAGCACGTGCATTACCAAAGCCATGTAATATATCGTTTGGTGAATCATAATGTAAAGAATCGCAGGTTATCGATTGATTATCATTAACTACTTTTACATTACCAATCATCGATCCTTGCCCGGTTTTTTCAATATTTATTGCTTTGGTACAATTAATGGTCATTGGTCCTTTTTCAAAGACGACATTTCCAGTAAGGTATTGGACTGCTTGCCCATCAATTACAACATTTTCAAGGACATCAGCTCTTTTTAATCGCAGTCGATCCTCAGCAAATATTGTTAATGGTATACTTAGTATCAATATGATGTAGTGCATTATTGTTTATATCGATCCGGCCAGTATTTCATTAATCTTTCACGAATGAAGTTCTCATAGCCCAAATTTGTAGGTTGATAAAATGTTTCTTCCATATCCTTGGGGAAATATTTTGCTATTGTAAAATGATCCGGATGATTATGTGGATAATCATAGTCCTTACCATAATTCTCTTCTTTCATTAGTTGTGTTGGTGCATTACGTAAATGTAACGGTACACCTGGAGTTCCATCTTTTCTTACGCGTTCTTGTGCTTTATTAAATGCCAAATATGACGCATTTGATTTGGGAGCGCTGGCCAAATACGTGGTTACCTGAGAAAGAACGATCGCTCCTTCTGGCATACCAATCATATGAACGGCCTGAGATCCAGCCACAGCCAATGGTAAGGCTTGCGGATCTGCGTTGCCAACATCTTCCGCTGCAAGAATTACCAGTCTTCGTGCAATGAATTCTGGTTGTTCACCACCTTCCAGCATAACGGCCATCCAATAAATAGCTGCGTCGGGATCGCTTCCACGCACAGATTTTATAAAGGCACTGATCGTGTCATAATGGTAATCACCACTTTTATCATATAACTGAGTTTTAGTTTGTAATGCTTCTTCCAGTGCTTCATTTGTTATTAGTCCATTATTATCTATAAGCCCTAGCGCAATTTCAAACGTATTAAGCATTTTTCTTGCATCTCCACCAGCAGAATAAACTAGTTTTTTACGAACAGATTCATCTAGCCTAATATTGCTGTTTGATAGCAAAACATCTGTTTTAAAACTCTGTTCCAGTATTACATCAAGAGCATCTTCATTTAACGGTTTAAGTTTCAGAGTGCGGCAGCGGGAGAGAAGAGGACTGATCACTTCAAAGGAAGGATTCTCTGTTGTAGCGCCAATTAAAGTAATAATACCTTCTTCTACAGCATGCAATAAAGCATCTTGCTGGGATTTACTGAAACGATGTATTTCGTCAATAAAAAGGATAGTGTTAATACCAATATCATAATTTGCTTTTCCCTGATTTATGATGTTTCGAATATCTTTTACTCCACTTGATACTGCAGAGATCTCAGCCATTTTTGCATCAGTAGATTTGGCAATGATCCTAGCTAGCGTAGTTTTTCCGGATCCTGGCGGTCCCCAAAGTATCATGGAAAACGGCTTACCTTGTGATAACATATTGAAAATAATCTTATTTTTACCAGCAAGATGGTTTTGGCCAATGAATCCATTCAGGGTTATAGGCCGGACACGATCTGCCAGTGGCGGAAGATTTGTGTTAAACAATGATGTTGTTTTTCTCATTATTGGCAATTTATTCAGGCAAATGGATTTTAACAAAGTTTTCCCATGGACTCGAATTCATTGTGTAAGGTTGATTGATATTCGATAAAATCCCATCTTTCTAATAGTAATAAAATGAGTAAAATAGGGTTAAGTCTATTAACAGTTTTGGTCCTTGCAGTAATAGGATGTGAAAATAAGGAAATAATCATGGATAATGGATTAATCATCGAGGATATTATCATAGGAGTTGGCACAACAGCTGAAAAATATAGTATCGCAACTGTGCACTATACGGGAAAGCTAGAGAATGGGACTGTTTTTGATTCATCTAAAAAAATTGGTCGAGAATCATTACGATTCACTTTGGGAGTTGGTCAGGTAATTGATGGTTGGGACCAAGGTGTAATCGGGATGAAAGTAGGCGGTCAACGGAAGTTAAAAATTCCTCCTGAGTTAGGTTATGGTTCTCAGGATTTAGGCGTGATTCCGCCCAATTCTACACTCATTTTTGAAGTAGAATTATTGGAAGTAGAATAGAGCCACCGAGAGGATTTGAACCTCCGACCCGCTCATTACGAATGAGCTGCTCTACCAGCTGAGCTACGGTGGCAA
>CAYYXU010000173.1:0-3393 GCA_964475645.1 uncultured bacterium
TCCTGTTGCCAGGATGAAAACCTGGAGTCCTAACCACTAGACGAACGGGCCAATATATAGTTTGAACCAAGAAAAAGCGGTGGCAAATCTATAGAATCAGTTTCTCTTGATCAATTGCTTTTACATCTATGTTTTTAATCTTCCGTTTTAATATCCAGTACATCCAGTAATTCACCATTATTATGTAATTCCATAGTGATATCTGCTCCACCGATTAGTTTCCCACTCACAAATAGTTGCGGAATGGTAGGCCATCCTGAATGTTCTGATAATTTTACTCGGATCATAGGGTCAGTGAGTACATTTACATCCTTATATTCAACACCATAATGATTCAGTACCTGGACGACGGAATTAGAAAAACCACACATGGGCATTTCTTTGGTACCCTTCATGTATAATATAATTGGATTCGTTTCTATATCATTTATTATTTGTTCTTTCATTTCCATGTTAAACCTCCAAATTTGTTTTTTCCCATGCTGACTTTGAAAATGTCTTCAGCTGCAAAGCATGAATCTCATTGGTCAGGTGATTGCCAAGTGTTTTGTAAACCAGCTGGTGCTGTTCCACCAGTGATAATTCTTTAAAATCATCACTGACAACCACTGCACTAAAATGATCACCTGTGCCGGTAGTATCTGCTACTTCAACATGAGAGACTGTTAATCCGGCGGTTATTAATTCTTTTACTCTGCTTGCTTCCATTTAATTAATGTGTCAATTAGGTTAATAATATTAATGATATCACTTCATATTAATGAAACTAAATAACCAAAAATAATATTATTCATTACAGTTAATTAGTAGTGGATTTTCCTCGGTAATTATTCACAGACCACAAACTGTAAACCGCTACCTTTTGGCCTACTCGTTTTGATTCGAATAACTGTAAGAGACTGGCTTCCTCAAAATAAGGCACAAGCTTTTTCGGAAATGTTTTCCCTCTTTTTAAAAATAGAAAATCATTCCCAACAAATATTCCATCCTGGTGAAGAAATGAATATAGCGTCTCATGATAATTGATGGATATAGTTGACGCCTCCAGATTAGGGTTCAAATAAAAATTGATCATGGATGAAATCTGATAATTATCAGCAAGAATACGTTTATTTTGCAATTCTGGATGTGTTTGCAGGTAGATCTTTAGTTCACCAGGAATAGCATTATATATGTGATATCGGTTAGTTACGTCTACTTTACCTTTTACCGGCAGAAAGGGCCAAAAAGTTTGTATAGTGACGATGAAGATCAACACCAGCGAAAAGACTACTTGAAAAATAAATCGTTTCCGGTGTACGGGCCAGTTTTCACCAAGCAGTATTCCGAAAAGAAACAAACCGCCAGAAAATATTGGCGCTGGCCAGTTGACTTCCATGCGCGAGAAAACCGAATGAACCAGGAAATAGGTTGCTGGAACAATGGTAACAATTGTGAAATACGTTAATTCCGGAGAAATCGATAGCAAGCGTTTTAGAAATAAAAAGGGCTTTATAACACTATAGTAGAAGAATACAGGTCCAATGGTAACCAGCAGGCCCAGCCATAGTCCGCTGAAATCAGACCAGCTGCCACTACCGGTTATGTGGCTACCCTGATAACGGACGAAGGCCAGGTCATTTTGCAGATTCCAGATAATGAATGGTGTAAATACCAGCAATGCCGTCACCAGAGATCCATAGAAACGAATATCAGATAGAAAATGGCGCTTATTCTGGACTAGAAATGGAAATAGTATTATTCCCACGGCAGGAAACAAAGCCGATACTTTTGACAGTACGGCCAGGCCTAGTAATAACCCTGCAGGCCAAAGATATTTAGCATCAATGAAATAGGCCTTATAATAATAAATAATTGTCATAATAGTGAAAAAGGCCAGTGGTACATCCGGTGTAATAACCACAGCATTAGTGTGAAAAAGCATATTAGCGGAAACACCCAGGGACATGATAATACCTGTAGCTTCATTAAAATATGTTTTTCCGAAACGATAAAGGAATACCGTGAGCATGATTAATAGTGTAAGTGCGCCCAGTCGTACCGTGAAGCTGTTCTCTCCAAAAATAGTGAATAGTCGAATAAGGTAGGCGATAATGGGACCATGATCAATATATCCCCAGCTAAGGTGTCGGGCATACATGGCGTAGTAAGCTTCGTCATCGATTAGCAAAGTGTTACTGATGAATAAGGCCCTCAACACGATGAGAACACCACTAATAATGAAAAATATATTTCGATATTGTTTATTCATCTGTTTTTTTTGAGTTTAGAGAATTTATGTATTTTTTACCCCAAACAGCGGCCTTAACCAGCCGATTCTTTTTACAAAATATTCGTAGGTTAATAGACAGCCGGCAAATGTGAGTATATTTACTAAAATGAAATAAAAGAACCCTCTAAATACAGATGGTTCTGAATTTTCATGTACAGGGATGAAGTAGGGTATTGGTGACAAATGAACACCCGTTTCCCCTTCGCTGGGATGGTATAGTTCTATATTGAAATTAACATTTTTTCGTGTCACATTTACAATGGCTGAACTATTGTCTAAAAACTTTAATACTTCAGGATTTGAAATTTGGTCACCAGCCATTAGACCTGCTCTTTGTGCAGGACTATCCGGTTCTACATAGATAACGTAGGTAGTCATATTAATGCTCACAGGTTTGGGTAGAATTAGAAATGCGGACAGATTTAAAAAAATCATATGCAATATATATACTGGATATACCGCCTTACTCAAATAGGTTAACACACTGCTTGACTTATTAAGATATGTTGCACCGAATCCAAAAACAGCGAATAGCCAGCTCCAGGATTCGATTACGATCAGAAAAAAGGGGCCTTCCAATTGAAATACTAGTAACCGCACTACGTAAAGCGGAATAGCTATGCTGAGCGCAATGTTTTTAATTCTTTCTACAGCATGCCAAAATATTTCACCTAAATATATAAAAATGAAACCAGTGAGAAAGGCCAGCAATCCCAGCCAGAAGCCATGAGGTGTATTAGCATAGGATGCAAAGCCTTGCGAGGGAGCTACTAGCTCTGCTTCTATAATGAATGGTATCGTAAATAAATATAGGGCCGCAGGAAATTTCAGTACCCATTTGAAACATCTGAATAAAATATTTTTAGGGTTTCTCTTAAAGATAAAGAAGATGGGACACAAAATTAGTACATAGAAAAAAATATTGCCTAGGAACCACAAATGTCCCACATTTGGAAAATACATGGGGTCAAGGTTGTTGAATCTCTGGTACAAATAACCACTAATGGGGACGATGAAAAAAGAACCAAAAATAAGGGGTAATAGAATTCGTTTTGTGCGGTCGTTGAGCAATTCCTTCCAATTCCTTCTGCGCATGGCAAAACAGACACCCATACCTGATA
>CAYYXU010000174.1:0-2173 GCA_964475645.1 uncultured bacterium
AAAATCCATTATTATTGCGGCCAAATCTAATCTGAAACTTGGATTTGTAGCTAACTTCCAGACCTGTCCTGTAGCGTGACTCTTGTTTACCAAATTCAAGTAAAGCATCGCCATTAACACGGATTTGAAAGGGATTATCAGGAAATAAGAAAAGATGGGAAACACCCATATTTACCCCAGGAATTGTCCGTTCTATTGTACCATTCTCCCATAACAGCCAAGATGTGGTACAATTTGTTACTGTTAAACCTATAATACCATTTTCCCAGGCAGAAAATTTTGTGCCAATATCCAAACCAAACCCCGTACCATTATAACTGCCCAAGTTATGCAATACTCCTTTGACCGCGACACCAATGGTAAATTGTTTATAATTTCTGGATGTACTAAGATGGATAGCCCATTGAGACTGATTAAAATATTTTATATCCTTTAAATTCAGTCGTTCGCCTTCATCTATTACCCCATTTCCTTCTCCAAAATCCATAGTGCCAGGCATGCCATCTGCACCCCAATCAAGTAACAGATTCCTTGTATCTGGAATTCTAGAGACCCCTTCCCTAATTATAACTAATCCCAAAGGTATTGTCATTTTGGTTTTTAAGGGGAAAACAAATACATCGCTGCTGACTAGACCAGCAAACCGATTTTGGTGGCCGTATATAAGCGGTAAATTCTGCCGCTGCGCCTGGTGCGCTGGATTCCATAATACACTAATTGGCGACGAACCATCTGCGGTTAAAGTATTGCCTAAGGCCAATGCGCGCGCATCTCCGCCATTATCCATTATTTCCCAACCATATTTTACCCAGATAGATTCAGCCGTTAGGTATGTGAAAAATACCAACATTAAAATGCAGTGGATTATTCTAAATGCCATGATCCTTTTTCAATTCGTCCAATTTCTGTAATGCTTCCATCGGCGTCATTTTATTTATGTCAACCTTATCCAGATCTTTTTTGAATGCTGCTTCTTGCTTTTCAAACATGGATAATTGGTTTGACGTTTCTGGATGCGCTGAGGTTCCCTTTTGTGTAGCAGATTCTATATGATGATTAAGGATCTCTTTAGCTCTAAACAAAACACTTTCAGGCAGTCCTGCCATTTGCGCTACTTGAATGCCATAACTCTTATTTCCTGGCCCCGAGGATATTTTCCTTAAAAATATGATCTGATCACCGAATTCCTCTACAGCAGCATGGTAATTCCTCAAGCGCTCCAACGTATGCTCAAGTTCTGTTAATTCATGATAATGGGTTGCAAATAGCGTGCGGGCAGCTACATCCGCATAATTGTGCAAGTATTCGGTAATCGACCAAGCCAGCGAAAGTCCATCGAATGTGGCTGTGCCACGCCCAATTTCATCCAGTAAAATCAAGCTTTGTGGCGTAGCATTGTTGAGGATATTTGCCGCTTCGATCATTTCCACTAAAAATGTACTTTCTCCACCAGCAAGGTTATCGCTGGCACCTACCCTAGTAAAAAGGCGATCTACAATTCCAATGGTCGCTTTCTTAGCCGGCACATAACACCCTACCTGAGCCATCAGCACAAGCAATCCAATTTGCCGTAAAAATGTAGATTTCCCAGCCATGTTGGGCCCAGTGATGAGATGAATTTGACTTTTTTTAATATCCATCTGTACATCATTACCAACAAATCTTTCGGAAGCGGGTAAAAGATATTCAACAACGGGGTGTCGCCCATTTACAACATCTAGTGTTGCATTATTCAGCAACGTTGGCTTGCAGTATTTCCTCTGGATGGCCAAGTGTGCAAAGGTAGACAAGACATCAAGACGATTTAATATTTTTGCATTGATCTGAATCGGCCCAGCCTGGTCTAGGATTTTTTGACAACAATTGGCAAATAATTCTGTTTCAATGGCAATAATATCTTGTTCTGCAGAAAGAACTTTTTCCTCATATTCCTTTAATTCTTCCGTAATGTAGCGTTCGGAATTTACTAGAGTCTGTTTACGAATATAATTATCGGGTACATTGTCCTGCTGGGCTTTCGATACTTCCAGATAATAACCGAATACTTTATTAAAACTGACTTTTAAGCGATTGATACCAGTGCGCTGGCGTTCCTCTTTTTCCATATCTGCGATCCATCGTTTTCCTCCAGCAGCTAATTGGCGTAATTCATCTAATTTTTTATCCACTCCTT
>CAYYXU010000174.1:2273-3387 GCA_964475645.1 uncultured bacterium
TTGCTGAAAAAACCAGCGACAATATTCAATCGACTATTTAGCTTTTTAGTATCTGTAAGTGGACGTGAAAGCCATTGCTTCAGCAGACGGCCACCGCCATTGGTCACTGTTTCATCTAGCAGATCAATCAGTGTACCGTGTGTACCTTGAGTAGCAAGAGATTTAAATACTTCCAGGTTGCGGAGAGTAAAACCATCTAGCCCCATTACACCTTCATCTGCAATAGGACTAATACTTGTAACATGCTTCAATGATCCGCTCAGCGTATTTTTCACATGATAAAAAATGGCGCCTGCGGCGGTAATACCTAATTTCATATCAGCGCAGCCGAAACCTTTCAAGGTGCGTACCTTAAAATGTTCTACCAGCATGCGCTTTCCTTGATCAAATGATAATACCCAACTATCCACAGTAGAAACAAAAGGTCTCAATTCACGGTACCAAATACTCGTGGAGTAAACTACATTATTGCTTAACAACACTTCTCGCGGTGCATATTTTCGCAGTGCTTCCGTCAAATTACTTGCTAAACATTCACCAATAAATAATTCGCCAGTCGATTGGTCTAATACGGCATACCCAGCATCTTCCTCATAAAAGTGAATACAGGCTAGAAATTGATTCGTCTTCTTATTTAAAGCGGTATCGCTGGTAATAGTGCCTGGAGTAACAACTTCGATCACTTCTCTTTTTACAATTCCTTTTGCCAGTTTTGGATTTTCAACTTGTTCGCAAATAGCTACGCGGTGACCGGCATTCACCAGCTTATGCAGATAATTATCGATGGCATGGTATGGAAAACCTGCCAAGGGTACATCTGTGGCAGCACCGTTGGAACGCTTAGTCAACACAATGCCCAGTACTTTCGCCGTGGTGACGGCATCGTCGTTAAATGTTTCATAGAAATCACCCATGCGAAAGAGGACGATGGCATCGCTGTATTGACGCTTCACTTCATCATACTGGCGCATGAGAGGCGTGCCTTGTCCTGCAACAGTCTTTTTTTTCACAAATTATCGCCTTTAGATCGTTGATTCCCGTTCCGGTAAGTCAAACCCTCCTTATCGCAGTATTCCAGCATAGGAATGGCAAATTTCCGCGTTAATGCGGTAAT
>CAYYXU010000175.1:0-3385 GCA_964475645.1 uncultured bacterium
GGACTCCAGGTTTTCATCCTGGCAACAGGAGTTCGATTCTCCTACGGGCTACAAGTAAGGCTCGGCTTTGGCCAAGCCTTACTTATATTTAAATTTTATCATGCTCGTTCCTTTACACCCTGCTATTGTTCATTTTCCGATCGCATTAATAACCGCAGCGCTAATACTGCACGGAATACAATTATGGAAACCCAACTGGTTAAGCAGAGTTGTGGGATTGTGGCTCATGGGGTTAGCTACAATTTCTTCAATAGCAGCGGTCTTAACCGGGCAAAAAGAAGCCTCGAAAGCTGGCGAAATTGGTTACCCGACTGAAACACTTATTCTGATAGAACGACATGAAACTTTTGGTAATATTGTTGTCTGGGGTTCAATATTATTTTTTATTGCCTGGGTTTTCTTATTTTTTAAGTACAAGAATGACATCCGGCTCGATAGGTTGGCACTGGCCTTTCTATTACTACTATTTATGATCGTTACTGTATCAGCGTATACAGGCGGGCAATTGGTTTATATCCACGGAGTCGGCACACCGTAGATTAATCACTATTTAGATATACTGAAATCCTTCAGTATTTCATGGCCGTGACCAACCACGGATACTTTAGAATATATTTTTTTTATCATTCCATTTTCATCAATCAAGAAGGTCTTACGCATGGGAAAAAAAGTCCCCGCAGTTCCATAAAGCTTAGAAATTGATTTATCAGAATCTGAGAGTAAATTGAAGGGTAGGTTATATTTTTTAATAAAACCCTTATGGGCTTCTGCGCTATCATAACTAATCCCAAAAACTACAATATCTTGATTTAAAAAATCATCATATGCGTCACGTATCCCGCAAGCTTCCTTGGTACAACCAGGCGTATCATCTTTAGGGTAGAAATAAATGACGACCCTTTTCCCCTTGTAAGACGATAATGTATGTTCATTGCCATCTTGATCTTGCAAAGTGAAATTTGGGGCGACTTGCCCTTCTCTCAGATGCACTTCATCACTAAATAGGGAACAACTCGACGTGATAATAGTGAATATGAATATTTTTGATAGTAGTTTTACCATCTTGACCAAAATTACAATTACTTGATTGACTCCTGAATTTAAATAAGGCTCTCTAATTATTATCTATCAATATTCTATGAATGGATCTTAATTATATCAATAGAATCGATTGCTTCCTTTACCAAATTATCAATAGCAAGGTTTTCTTCCTCAGCTTCAATAAATTGTTTTTTTGCTTTTGTTGCTGGATTCTTAGGTAAGAATAGGGAACAGCAATCCTGATCAGGTAAAATTGAAATATCATAAGTACCATATTCCTTCGCTAAATCCATTATTTCCTGTTTATCTAATCCAATCAATGGGCGCAGGATCGGCATTGAACTAACCGTTTCGATAACGGCAATATTTTCTAGTGTTTGTGAAGCAACTTGACCAAGAGATTCACCGGTAACTAATGCACGGGCCTTTTCTTTACGGGCGATTATTTCTGCAATACGGAACATAAACCTACGGTAAAGGATTATTCTGTATTTTTCCTTGGTCTTTACTAGTATCTCTTTCTGAATCGGTGTCAGTGCTATCAGATACAAGTGAATCCTTGATTGGTAATGAGATAAAACCGTAGTTATTTGTTTCACTTTTTCAATGGATTCTTCCGTTGTCAGCGGCACTGAATGAAAGTGGACAAATATAACTGACGCTCCACGTTTCATAGCCAAAATAGAGGCAACTGGAGAATCGATCCCTCCAGAAAGTAATCCCACAACCTTCCCATTTGCACCTGTTGGCAGGCCGCCTGGTCCAGGTATCTTTTCTGTATAAATATATACTGCACCCTGAACAATATCGATATAACAAGTAATGTCAGGATCTTTAAGCTGTACAGTTTTATCCATCTTGCTCAAGATGAATGCCCCCACATCCTCATTAACCTGCTGAGCAGTGAAAAGAAATTGCTGATCAGGTCTCCTTGTTTTTATCTTAAATGTATCAAATTCTTTATCCTGTAAAGCCACCAAAGCCATTTCACGAATACCTTTGATTTCCTGTACAACATATTTGGCAAAAGCGAAATAAGCTAACCCAAATGTACTGGATAGCGCCTGGGTGATTTCTTCCTGATTTTTTATAGGGTCATCATCAAGTTCAACCATGATTCGCCCAAATAGTCTTCGCACCGTGAATTTCTTATCAGGGATAGCTCTATTCAAGGCAGCTTTAATATTTTGTCTAAGCCAGTTTTCAAAAAATCGGCGGTTGCCAAGCTTCAGACCTACCTCGGCATAATGACATAGTATTGTATCAAATTCCATCTAATAATTTATATTGAATTACCGATTGAATATTTCCTATCTATAAAGATGATAATTTAAATAGGATTATAAGATTATGGGTTGGTGAAGGGATAAACATTCTATTTATATTTACCGGCAATAAAACATGGAAAACAAGGATAAAACCAAAAAGATCAATGAGTTCAATGCCAAAACAATGGTCGGTCATATTGGTATTGAAATTATGGAAGCAGGAAAAGATTTTGTAAGCGGTCGAATGCCGGTTGACAAACGAACAACACAGCCCTATGGGCTTTTGCATGGTGGTGCATCCGTTGCTTTTGCAGAATCTATAGGTAGTCTTGCAGGAAGTTTCCACATAGATTGGGAAAAAGAAGCAGTAGTAGGAATTGAAATTAATGCTAACCATCTAAAAAGTGTTCGTTCAGGATGGGTATACGGCAGAGCAACCCCCGTGAAAATTGGAAAACGAATTCAAGTATGGAAAATTAATATTACCAACGAAGACGAAGAAGCCGTTTGTATTAGTCGTTTAACGCTGGCCGTGGTAAAATCAGATAATTATAACAATTCATTTACAAAGGAATAATTATGAGTGATAAAATAAAAAGTATTATAACCTGTGATTTAGATGGAAAAATTGAAACACTGAGTGAAGGTGCGCAAAAACTTTTTGGGTATAGTGAAGATGAGATGATTGGGAAAGGACGAGTTAGCGATTTTAGCCCGGGACAAATAGTACTCGGCCATGTAGTCAATTGGTTAAATGAATCTGTAGAAAAAGGCGCTTGGGAAGGTGATACAGTATTTCTCCATAAAGACGGTCATGAGATACCTTGCCATATAAAAATCACACCAACCAAGGGTAAAAATGGAGAGCATATTGGATACTGTGGAGTGACAGACCCCTTAGAAGGTAAAACGCCCGATGAGGTTCGTCCAAATATTGGACTAATGACAAAAATATTTACCTGGCTGGTTATTATGCGTTTACCATTTCTAACAGCAACATTTGTTCCCTTACTGGTTGGCGCAGCAGTGGCAAACTTTTTGGGTTATGATGTTAGCTGGGGATGGCTTGGATTAAC
>CAYYXU010000176.1:0-3375 GCA_964475645.1 uncultured bacterium
AGGTCACATCAAAAGCCTTTGCAAAATTCTGTCCTAAATTATGCGAAGTGCCGGCTTGGAGAGCGCGCTTATCTCCCATCATTGCTTCAATGGAATATGTTTTATCAGCACCGGCAAATTTTTCCGATTCAGTTTTTATTCCTGTTAATACTGGCATGGCAAGATAGTCTTCCGCTAACTGTCTATATATTTCTAAAATCTTCAGGGTTTCTTGCTCTGCATCATCGGCCGTTTCATGGGCTGTATGCCCTTCTTGCCATAGGAACTCTGTCGTCCGTAAAAACAATCTCGTGCGCATTTCCCAACGAACAACATTTGCCCATTGATTAATCAATAACGGAAGGTCGCGATAAGATTGAATCCACTTTTTATACATCGACCAGATTACTGTTTCCGATGTTGGCCGAACAATTACTTCTTCATCAAGTTTGGAATTCGGATCAACCTCTAAATCTTTCCCATCGGCGGTGATACGCAGTCGGTGGTGAGTCACCACCGCACATTCTTTAGCGAAACCTTGAACGTGCTCCGCTTCGCTAGCAAAGAATGATTTTGGTATAAAGAGCGGGAAATAGGCATTCTTATGACCTGTGGCTTTCAACATGCCATCTAGTGATTCTTTGATCTTCTCCCATAATGCATACCCATAGGGTTTAATCACCATTGTACCTTTCACAGGACCATAATCAGCCAGCCCAGCTTTTATAACTACATCAGTATACCAGGCAGAATAATCTTTATTTTGGGATGTAACACCTTTGGACATATTATAATTATGATGATTAGTCGCAAGGAAATTAGCGGGCTTCCTTAGGTCATTCAATAGAAACATTATTAATCACCCATTTTCTTAATAAAATAATCATTCTATTTTCCTACAGTAAATCAGATGAAGAACATGGCTCTTGTAAAACAGTTATATATTTTATTTTCACTTATTTTCATTACTAGTTGTGATCGGTCCAAGGTGACCGTATTTAGTAATTGCGTCATACCTTCTTTCCCAGCAGCAAATTCAATATCCTGCGCAGATGGAAAAATCACTTCTATTGGTAAGGATTTGACTGGTGATATAATGATCGACTTAGAAAGGGGTGTGGTCTATCCTGGCTTTATGGATGCTCATTTACACTTGGTTTGGTATGGTAAATCAATGGAGATACTTGACTTGGTTGGAACCAAAGGTGTGGCAGAAATTAGCGGCAAAGTTTCCCAAGCTTATGACGGCTCTGACCAGTGGATAATAGGCCGTGGTTGGGATCAAAACGACTGGGAAATAATACAATATCCCAATAAAGAAAGTCTCGATAAGGTAGCAATCGATCAACCGGTTTATTTGCACAGAATAGATGGACATGCTATATGGGTGAATTCAAAGGTATTATCCATTTGTGGTATAGACCGTAATACAGCGGATCCTATTGGTGGCAAAATTCTCCGCGATAATAGTGGCAATCCAACTGGAGTATTTATTGATAATGCCATGGATTTGATTAAAAAGTTTGTTCCCGATAATAGTAAAAATGATAAACGGCGACAGATAATAAACGCAGTCAGAAAGTTTAATCAATTTGGATTAACCACAATTCATGATGCTGGAACAGATATAGAAACAGTTCACATACTGAAAGAATTAATTGCACAAGAACAGTTGAATATACGTGTCAACGCCATGTTGAATAACGAGCCTGAGGATTATCAAGAATTATTAAGCAAAGGGCCAGATACCACTAATAAATTATTATCTGTTCGTACTGTAAAAATATATTTTGATGGGGCGATGGGTTCCCGCGGCGCGGCGCTACTAGAACCATACGCAGATGACCCAAAAAACATAGGACTTAATTTAACGGATGAGAAAAAGATAACTGAGAAGGTAAACCAATTCAACGCAGCCGGATTTCAAGTTGCAATCCATTGTATAGGTGATCGAGCGAACCGACTGGCACTTGATATATTCGAAGGATCCGGCAACCAAATTTCTAGAAACAGAATTGAACATGCACAAATTATCCACAGCAATGATCTGCCCCGTTTTTTCGATTTGGGGGTTATCCCTTCGATGCAAGCTACACATTGTACCAGCGACATGTATTGGATAGATGAACGATTAGGCGAACAACGCCTTCATGAAGCATATCCTTGGCAATCACTATTACAAACAGGTAGCATTATTAGCGGCGGATCTGATGCGCCAGTGGAAATTCCAAATCCACTATTGGGAATACATGCAGCCGTAACCAGGCAAGACACAAGCGGTTGGCCCGCTGGAGGTTGGCAACCAAATGAACGAATGACCATAGACCAGGCTCTTGCATCCATTACCAATTGGGCTGCATACAGTATGTTCGCCGAATCCTACCTTGGGAAAATAAAACCAGGATATATGGCCGATTTCACGGTTCTGTCCCAGGATCTGAGTACAATTGAACCAACAGAAATTCCCAGTGTAAAAGTTCATTTTACAATTGTAGACGGCAAAGTGGTCTACAAACGATGATAAGTAAAACTGAAATCAAACAATTGTCTAGGCTGTCTACAAAAAAAGGTCGTAATGAATATGGGCTATATTTAATCGAAGGATTACGCATAATTCGATCTGCTTTACGTGCCAAGGTCCCAATCAATAGGATATTTGTCACCGCCAGATTTGAGAAATCTGTTGATTATCAATCAATATCTAATCGATTTAACAAGGTACTGAAACCCGAATTCATAGATGAAAAAACTATGAAGCAGATTACTCAAACAGTGAGTCCATCGGGAATTCTAGCTGTTTGTTCAATACCCAAAATAACAGAACTACCTTCAACTATGACGTCTAATTGGCTCTATTTAGATAAAATTGCCGATCCTGGTAACCTTGGCACATTATTACGATCTGCTGCATGGTTCGGCACAACGCAGGTAGCGTTGTCACCGCACTGCACTGATCCTTTCAATCCAAAAGTAATGCGTAGCGGTATGGGCGCACATTTTTCATTACAAATGGTGACAAATTGCGATCTACGCAAATTTAAAAATTCAGATCATTTAATCATTGGTGCAGATCATAGAGGAATGTCTATTGTAGATTTTAATCACAGCGCTAAGGACTGGGTGTTAGTTATAGGCAGCGAAGCCCATGGTATATCAAATGAAAATAGTAACCAAATCGAATATTCATTATCCATACCAGCAAAGGGATCTGGGAATTCGCTAAATGCTGCGGTAGCAGGCAGTATAATGCTATATTGCTTAAATAATCTGTAATTTCGAGCTTAATTGAACTTCTTTCCTTTCATAGTCAATAACCGTAATTTTTCAGAAATGGATAAACTTGGATCTGAACTGACAAATGAACCAAACTGTCTCAGTAAAACTAGCATTTGGAGT
>CAYYXU010000177.1:0-3351 GCA_964475645.1 uncultured bacterium
TACTTTACAACTTGTCTGTGATAGGTAAGACCGGTAATTTCGCCCGCCTTTGCACAACAGAACAAAGGCCGCATGGTGGGCGTAGCTCAGTTGGTTAGAGCACCTGGTTGTGGCCCAGGAGGTCGTGGGTTCAATTCCCATCGCTCACCCAAACCTTTTGCTGGTTTTACATCAAACCCCATTTCCGCAGCTCTTTCTTTAGCTGGCTCGCTGATAAAAAATGAATTGCCTGGAAACCCAGATCTACTGCTGCTTCTACATTGATTTTAGTATCATCAATGAAAATTGAGTTGCTTGGCTGTATACTGTAGCGATCAATCAAGATCTGGTAAAGACGATGATCTGGTTTTTTGATCCTTTCATCTCCCGAGACTACGATACCTTCGAAAAGATTCAAGAAAGGATACATATTTTTAGCGATATGAAATGTTTCACCCGACCAATTGGTTAAAGCCAATAACCGGCAGTTTTGCTTTTGATGCAAATTTTCGAAGATAGACACACATTCCTCATTGTAGCCGCCAAACATTTCCTGCCAGCGGCCATAATAAGCCTTGATCTCCTCCTCGTATTGTGGATATTTAAAAGCAAGTTCCGCGGTAGCCCTCGTTAAAGGATATCCTGCATCCTGTTCCTGGTTCCAAGCGCTGGTACATATATTTTCCAGAAAATAGCGCATATCATCATCGTTTGAGAATATTTTCTGGTAAAGGTATTTAGGATTCCAATCAATCAACACACCACCTAAGTCAAAAATGACTGTATTAGCAATAGGCATGTGAATTCAGGATTATATCAAAGTATTGTTGGTATAGTACCACCATCAACCCTGAGCGCAGCACCATTATTGGCTGCAGCTAGCGGACTGGAAAGATAAGCTACAAATGTAGCTACTTCATCAGTAGTGGCAAAGCGTTCCAGTAGGCAGGTAGGTCTGACTTTATCAAAAAATTCCTGTTCCACTTCTTCTTTGGATAACCCCTTTTTCAGAGCGAGATCACTAATGAATTTCTCTGATCCTTCCGATCTGGTGGAACCGGGAATCACCGTATTTACAGTGACATTGGTTCCAGCAGTCTGCTGGGCTAAGCCCCGCGATACGCCCAATTGGGCAGTTTTTGTTGTACCATAGTGAACCATTTCATCCGGTATCTGTATGCCTGATTCACTGGATATGAAGATGATCCGACCCCAGTTTTGTTCAAGCATCTGCGGTAGGTAATGCCGGGAGAGACGAATGCCGCTAAGAACATTGACTTCAAAAAAATATAGCCATTCTTCATCCGTTATCTCTGCAAACGGTTTCGGCGAAAAAATACCTACATTATTAATCAATATATCAACAGCCTTGTGGGTTTCTAACAAAGGCTGTATAGAAGTGGCATCAGAAAAGTCAGCAGCGAAGCCTTGCACTATACAATCGGGGATTGACTGACGCAGTCGGTTTAAGGCGCTATTGATACGGTCTTCTGTCCGTCCGTTGATAATGACACTAGTGCCTTCCTGCAGTAGCCGGTGGGCAATGCCAAATCCTATACCGGCAGTGGAACCAGTGACAAGGGCTGTTTTTCCTGTGAGTTTGAGATCCAATTACTTAATGATAACTATAAATTCAGCAAAGGCAAGTTTACAAAATAACACCAGCAAGTTTGACTATAAAAACTGAATATTCTCTAGCGCTGACAAATGGTTTGATAGCTTTGGAAAATCCTGTAAGTGGAATTTGTAATTTTATGGGACAGGAATTGAATGATTTGATTTACGTGGTAAATTCATATAATTTTGCTCGCTTTTTGAATTAGTATTTTCGGGGTGTGGCGCAGTCCGGTTAGCGCACCTGCTTTGGGAGCAGGGGGTCGGAGGTTCGAATCCTCTCACCCCGACTATAGAGAATACCAACTATCTCTGAGTAAAAGCCCCGTTTAACACGGGGCTTTTTGTTTATCAGCTTTAATCAAACTTTGTCATAGTTTATCAAAAAGTGGACACACTTTTGGTGGACACACCCCAGTAGCGGGGTTTTTGTTTATAGACATTTAGGACTGGTGGGGTGTAATATTGGTTATATGAAACGATTCCTACGACTATTAATCATTCTACCATTACTGCTTTGGGTTGCTTGTGAGGATGATGAAGCATCAGATGAGAATACCTTATATGAATATGAATTACATTCGAATAATAGAGTTTCATCGTTACTTATGTCAGAAAACGAGTATGATAATTGGGTATTCAACGATGGATTTTCAGATGGTGGTATAAGATTACCACTTATTAATGATGTCTATAATAAGTTTTCAGATAAATATGATTTTATTTTTTTTGTATTAAATGAGCCATATATACCTTCAGCTTTAAATTATTATGGTAAGTTGATTGGAGTTTCTAATGATGTTCAGGGCATAGGAAGTAATGGTTATGATTATACTTCTGATTATGGATCTTCAGGTAAACTAAAAGCTGTAATGCAACTGACTGGTTTGGAATATTTAAAATATGGACCAGCTCTTCATGAGTTAGCACATCAATGGGCAAATTATGCACTTCCAACTCACTCTGTTGACAATGTAGGGTCAAATCTAACTTCATATCCTTACTGGGGTCATTGGGGATATACGGGAGGAAGTACACCGGGGCAATTAGGAGGTTTTAAACAGAGTTCTTTAATAGAAAATGGTAACAACTCATACACTGTTGATTCATTTGGTCCCTTTGCGAATGGTGGCAATGGAATACCATTTAATGAATTGGAATTATACCTAATGGGTATGTTGCCAATCTCTTCTGTTACACCATTTGATATGTTTACAGATATAACATCTCTAGCCGTTGATAATTTAACTTACGATTTTACTTTTACTGCTAATACTAGGACTACTTATACCCCTGAATCTTTAGAGAGTCTTTTAGGAGCAAGAGTTCCATCTATAGATAATTCACAAAAAGATTTTAAGTTATTAATAGTTGTAATAACGGATTCACCTTTATCAGATGATGAATGGAATAGGGTGGATGCTACTGCTGAATGGTTTTCTAAAGAAGAAGATGATGGTACAAGTCTTTATAATTTTTGGGAGGCTACAAATGGTGTTGGTACCATTACAATAGAAAATTGAATAAAATAGCACTAAAAAGATAGTGCTGTTGAAATAGATTATTTAATTAAGTAAACATTAAGCCCCGCCCAAAAGCGGGGTTTTTTGTTTCTAGACATTTAGGACTACTGGGATGTAATATTGTCTTAATGAAGCGATTCTTACCATTGTTAATGCTTTCGACCTCCCTTTTTGCTATTTCTGGTTATGTTCGTTTAAGTGAGGTTTCATTTTGTATGGATAGTTGCTCCATATA
>CAYYXU010000178.1:0-3341 GCA_964475645.1 uncultured bacterium
GCTGTAGCTCGCGGGGAGTGGAATCCAAGGAGTAAATAATGCCGAAGTTATTAATATTAGTTTTGGCGGCCTGTATTACCTACGCTCAACAAAATCCAAAAGAGGCGACTAGAATATTAGAAAAGAAGACCGGAAAATATACTAAACACGGGTGGAATCATTATGGACCAGGGTATTTTACGCTAGATAGCGAAACGGGTGTCTTAAAATCTCATGGTGGTATGGGCCTATTTTGGTACAGTGAAAAAAAATACAAGAATTTTATTTTAGAATTGGATTATAAAACATCTGAACCAAAATCAAATTCAGGTATATTTCTCCGAGTTCCAGATATCCCTGTAAGTGATGACTATATTCATCACGCATTTGAGATTCAGATCAATAACGCTGGTAAAGGCAAACATAAAACCGCTGCAGTATATGATGCACAGGCAGCTTCAAAAGATGCGTCTAAACCAGCGGGTGAATGGAATCATTATAAAATCACTTTTCAGGATAGTCGCATTCAAGTGGAACTGAATGGCGAACAAGTTAATGATTGGCTTGCAAGACCAAGCGGTAAAGTAACTGATTTTTCTGAGGAAGGGTATATTGGTTTACAGAATCATGATTGGGATACAAACACATACTTCAAAAATATTTATATTAAAGAATTATAATAAGATTCCTATTTCGTAAATCAGTTACATGGTGTTATTACACCTAAAGAATATCTAGCGATGAAAATAATGGCACCCATATTATTCTTTTTAATCATTTTTAATGGCTGTAGTGATAACGCACAAAATTGGGTTATTTTATTTGATGGTGGTAGCGTTGATAAATGGCGCGGCTATAAGCAAGGGGACTTTCCGTTTGACGGATGGACTATCGAAGATGGCAATCTAAAAACAATTGTAGGTGGAAATCGTGTGGATATAATTACAAAAGATATCTATGATAATTTTGAATTGGTACTTGAATGGAGGGTCTCGCCAGCCGGCAATAGTGGTATATTTTATTTTGCTACAGAAGAATCGGATTATATTTGGCAGACGGCTCCAGAAATGCAAGTACTTGATGATATTGAGCATCCAGATGGTAAGAGATCGGTTACGTCCTCCGGTTCTCTTTTTGATCTAATTTCGCCGATGGGAAAATCCTTAAAACCAGTTGGTGAATTCAATGAGTCTAGAATCAAGGTAAAAAATAATCAGGTTGAACACTGGCAGAACGGCAAGATGATCCTGTCCTATGAATATGGAAGTAACGCTATTAATGAATTGATCGCAAAAAGCAAATTTAAAAGCATGGCTCTATTTGCAAAAGCAAACTCTGGCCATGTAGGCCTTCAGCACCATGGTGAGGAAGTTTGGTATCGGAATATTAAAATAAGGAAGTTGTAAAGTATAGTATTGCTCAGAGAGCACTTATTTTCATTCCACTACTTTTAATTGTACGATAATTATTATCATTCCCTTCCCTCAGTATTAAGAAAGCTTCAACACCATCGAGTTTTTCTATAAACTGTAATCCTGATTCTGCGCCCATGATAATTAAAGCGGTTGCTAGCGCATCCGCATCCATACAGTTACTTGCTACAACTGTTGCAGAAGCCACTCCTGTTTGCGCAGGGTATCCTGTTCTTGGATCAATTTCATGAGAATATCTTATACTATCAATTTCGTAATAATTTCTGTAATCACCAGATGTAGCCATTGCCTTACTCTCTAATGGTAATGCCCAAGTAATTTTTTTATTTCCAGAACTTTCAAGATCGGGGGTTTCAACAGCAATCACCCATGGTGCATTTTTTCGATTTTTCCCTTTGGTTCGTACTTCACCACCAATTTCAACCATTATGTTGTTCATGCCAATTGATTCAAGGAATGAATAAACCGCATCCACGCCAAATCCCTTAGCAATAGCGTTTAAATCAATTTTAATAAAAGGGTCTATTTTTTGAAGATAGTATTTATTTATTTTCAATTTATCATATCCAACGTGCGTTAGTCTTCTTTGAACTGCGTTTTCTCCCGGAAAAATGTCGCCTAATTCACTTGCTTGACCAGGGCCGAATCCCCACAGATATAATAATGGTACTAGGGTAATGTCGAATGCTCCACCCGTTAACTTTGACCAATGCAATGATCGTTCTACTACCAATGCAAAATCTTTCGATACTGTGAATGCTGAAGTTGATTCATGATTGTTAAATTGCGTGATTTCGCTATCAAATAAATAGGTCGACATTTGGTAGTTAACACTGATTAACAAGGAATCGATTCTTTGTTTGATTAATTTAGTTGATGGGACGCTATGCTTTTCAGGGATTATTTTTATGTTGTATGTAGTTCCCATGGTAAAACCGGATAATTCTATTTGAGATGGCTGATTACTACATGAAATACACAATAGTAAAAGAAAAATAATAGTTAATGAAATATTGTTCATAGAAATTCGATTTACTTGAAAAAGTATCATATACTTAAGGAATTTAGTAATTTTTATTTTATGGATAACATGAAACGGATAATTGTGATTGTATCACTTATCTCCTTGATGATACCGGGTTGTGCTTCAGTATTTAGTTTTAAACCGATATCATTTCATTATGATGAAATTCAGCAGGAAACAACTTATTCAACCAGAGATCTATACCTCATTGAGCGCAATGTGCCACCCTATGTATTAAAACTATCAGTTTCGAAAACTTGCGCTGGAAATTTTCTAGACTGTGAACCAGGGTACTATGAGCTAATGTTTTTTTCATCTTCTTATCCTGGCTTTTCGAATCAATTAAGTTTTATCGCTGATAATGACACTCTTTATTTAGGGTCTACAAATCGCATAGGGTCCGAATTTGATATGTCTGATGCTAATGTAGCTACAACAATGCTTGCAGAAGGTGAATTGCTCGATCTTATATCTATTAGATCTGATGCATTTAAAAAAATTGCTAGCGCAAAAAGGCTACGCGGATCCTTGGGTTCACAGAATTTCGAAATAACCTATAAAATGCGGGATCCTTGGCGGTTATTGTTTCGGTATGACATGCTACAAACATTACGAGAATATTAGTTAATTATGCGATTAGTTAATTAAATTTGTGTTTTTGAAGGAGGGGTAATCTTGCAAATTATAAAAAGGGAATGGACGCCAGAATCAGCTGATGAAATGCATAAGGAGGATTGGTTCGCGATCATTTTTTCCGTTATTGCTTATATTGCACTGCTGATAGGAACAGCAATGTCAGCACTATTAATTCCTACAGGATTTTTCATTCTTATAATCGGCATATTGGCGGCCATTATAATGTATTGGATTATTGATCCAAAATTAAGGGCCATTTCATCTGAATA
>CAYYXU010000179.1:0-3311 GCA_964475645.1 uncultured bacterium
GCCGATGGTAATATTTCAGAAGATGTGATTCAGTGTAAATTTCACCTGTGGGAATTTGATACTCGCACAGAATGCGCAATTGAAAATCCTGTGATTAAGGTGACTTCGTACCCTGTAACACTACAGGATGATATTGTATATATTGATGTCCCAACTAAAAGCGATATTGCCTAAAGACCCGTTTCAGACGCTGTCTTTTGTACAGCAACTAGCGTGTTGTTCAGAGCTTCTTTTTCATGATCTTGAAGTTCAAACTCAAGAATACGTTCTACACCGTCTGCACCGATAACAGTGGGTACGCCAATAAAATAACCGTCAACACCAAACTCACCCTCGCACAGAGACGCACACGGGATAACGCGTTTTTTATCCTTTATATACGATTCAGCCATCTCAATCGCAGATTGTGCTGGGGCATAAAAAGCAGAACCATTGCCAAACAACTTAACAATCTCACCGCCGGCAAATCGTGTTCTTTCTTCAATTTCAGAGATACGATCTGCAGATATCAAATCCGTAATAGGAACGCCACCGATAGTTGCTAAACGAGTTATAGGTACCATCGTATCACCATGACCACCAAGAACCATGCATGTGACATCTTGAACAGAATAACCTGTCTCCATTGCAATAAAAGTCCTGAATCGTGTACTATCTAGAGCCCCAGCCATTCCCACTACTTGGTTTTTAGGGAATCCTGAAACTTTATAAAAAGCATAGACCATCGCATCAAGAGGGTTTGAAATCACAATTACAAAAGACTTGGGAGCTTGTTCCTTTATATTCTCAGCTACATCTTTCATAATGCCTAAATTAATTTCCAGTAGATCTTCCCGGTCCATACCTGGTTTTCTGGGAATCCCGGCGGTAATAATGAAGACATCAGCATCTTTAACATCTTTCCAATTTGAGGTGCCGGTAATATTGGCATCATAACCATCGTGGGGACGAAGTTGCATGAGATCAAGTGCTTTACCTTTAACCATACCTTCAGCCTTTGGAATATCAAAAATAATAATGTTACCTAGTTCTTTTTGTGCAGCTAATAAGGCCAAGTTTCCACCAATTTGACCACCGCCAATTAATGCGATTGTTTTCCTAGACATTTATACCTCCATTAGTGGATAATTAACGTGCAATGAACTTACAATATGATAACTATTTTCTGATATGAAAAACCCCACTTAGTGGGGTTTTAAAGGAATGAACCAGCTATTCAGATTATTCAACAGGTAAAACGTTGACAATTTTTCTTGTTTTACCTTTTTGACTGAATTTTACTATACCATCTGCTGTAGAAAATAACGTATCATCACCAGCTCGCTTAACATTTAAGCCTGGATGTGTTTTTGTGCCACGTTGGCGGAGTATGATGCCACCAGCTAATATTGATTGCCCGTCTGTTACTTTGATCCCCAACCTCTTTGCATTAGAATCGCGACCGTTTCTACTACTGCCAACCCCTTTTTTATGTGCCATTATTCCCCCCCTTTTTTCTTTGGAAGAGACTTTTTAGTATCTTTAGAAGAACTATTTTTCTGTTCTTTTTTTGTACTAGGTATTTGAAGTTTATTTACCTTTAATAAACTATATCCTTGCCGATGTCCATTTTTTCTTTGGTATCCTTTACGGCGTTTCTTTTTATAAATAAGCAGCTTTCTATCGCGGTTATGTTCCATTATTTCTAGAGTTACAGAAGCACCAGAAACTATAGGATCGCCAACTGAAATATCTCCCCCTTTTTCCGTTAGCAGTACATCTTTAAGTTTTACCGTGTCCCCTACTTTCCAATCTTGAGTCGACACTTTTATGGTATCACCTTCAGATACGCTGTATTGTTTTCCTGCTATTTTTATTATTGAGTACATAATTTACCTTAAAAGTCCGCGAAGTTACGTGCAAGTGAATTTCTATACAATATCAACCTTATTTGTGACATCTTTACCATCTTTTGCTCTATAAAACCGATATTGATCTCTTTTTATAGAAGAATTAGCTTCAACTGAAATATGTACAAAGTTTTGCCACATAAGCCCACGCAAAACTTTTTTCTTATTCGTGTCTAAGAATTCTGCATTTTCAGGGTGTAGATCTAAGCGAAGTCGCAGATCGCGAAATTTACTTTTATATCTTCGTAGCCAGTGATCGATTCTTGTTATAAGAGTTTCAAGAGAAATAATTTTTCCTGCACCATGGCATGTAGGACATTCATCACTCATTGAATCAAGCAAACTTAGTCGAATACGTTGCCTTGTCATTTCCAGTAGTCCAAATTCGCTAATAGGAGAAACTGCAACTTTTGCGCGGTCTTTTTTCAGTTCTTTACGCAATTCATGATATACTTTACGTTGGTTGTCTTCTTCTCGCATATCAATGAAATCGATCACGATCAGCCCCGAGAGGTCACGCAGACGTAATTGCCGAGCTACTTCCCGTGCTGCTTCTAGGTTAATTTTAAGAGAGTTTTCTTCATGCCCCTTTTTACCTACGAACCGACCGCTATTCACATCCACAACAACCATGGCTTCTGTTTTCTCAATAATCAGATATGCACCGCTCTTCAGCCAAACTTTTGGTCGTAACAACTTGGCAATATCATCTTCAATACCCATGCCTTCAAATATTGGAGTTTTCAGTTTGTAATAGTCTAATCTGGATGCCATGTTAGGAGACACTTCTTCCAGGTAGGTTTGTGTCTTGCGATACAATTTTTTTGAATCGATGACTATTTTTTCCACATCTGAACTGAACAAATCACGGATTACGCTGGAAGCTGTTTCTAGATCTTCGTAAACAATGCATGGTGCTTTTGCCCTTTTTGTTTTGTTTTCTAAAGTCCGCCATTTTTTTATTAATGTCTTATAATCATTGGTCAATTGTTCCTCCGATTTTCCTTCGGCTACAGTTCTTATAATCAATCCCATATTATTTTCTTTTAATGAATTCGCGATTTTTTTCAACCGTCTCCGCTCATACTTATCCCACATCTTTTTTGAAATACCAATGTATTTTGCGTTGGGGACTAAGACTAATAATCGACCAGGTAATGCTACTTCGGTTGTAACTCGTGGACCTTTTCCCGCAAATGGTTCTTTTATAACCTGTACAAAAATTTCCTGTCCAGTCTGAAGATCTACTTTAATTGAACCATGATTCCGATTATTTTTTTTATGATGTTCATCGGAATCCGTTCCATCAAGGTATTTATTATTTTGGATTTCTGTAAATGGAAGGAAGGCATTTATATCATATCCAATATCTACAAATGCTGCCTGCATTCCTGGTAGTACATTTTCAACAACTCCTCTATA
>CAYYXU010000180.1:0-3304 GCA_964475645.1 uncultured bacterium
GGCCGGTATAGACTGTATAGCTGTCGTTGGCAGTAGAGAAAACCATGGTAAGGGTGTCGTGCCTGGCAAAGGCCATGCTTTTAAGCAGGTCAATATCGGTGGTGAGCTGGTCGATGGCCACCTGGATGCGGATATTGGATATTTGGCTGTTTACCCGGGTCAGGCCAATGCTGCCAAAAATGCCAATAAGAAGAATGACAACAATCAGTTCGGTCAGGGTGAAGCCTGAACTGTTGGTTATTAGTGTAAACTTATTATTTTTCATGGTCGGATTACCAATCCCCAGACCAAAGATACAGATTTAAATGTTGTGAGTAAAGGATTCCTGGTAGGAGGGACTTTCTATATCAATATCCTCTATAACAAAGAAATAACGCACTTCCCCAGTGGACAGGGTATCACTATAGGTCCGGTAGGAGAAAGGATTCCCATTGGAATTTTTTGGTACCCCATCATCCGTAAAAAGACTATTGGGCGTTACCCCGGGGGCCATGAGCGTATCAATGGCGGTACTGGCCCAATCATCATCCATTACATTATCATTATTGTCCGGTGTGGATGGGAAATGAGGATTGCCTGACATGTGGGTGCGGTAAAAATAGTGAAAGAATGTTTCCCGGATTATATTCATATTGGCTCGGTTGCGATCAGCCTGGGTCTGACTTGTGAGCCTGCTGTACATTGGCATTGCAGTGCCCAGCAGCGTTCCCAGGATGGCCAGGGCCATTACCAGTTCAATCATGGTGTAGCCACTATTTTTATTCTGGCGTTTAAGTTTCATTTTAATTCAAAGTTTTCGTTCAGAATTTAAAAAGGCCCCGGGATGAACCGGAGCCTTTTGTTTAAGTTGTGTCTTACTCTAACTTAGAGTTTAAGTCAGAGTCCGATTTACTAATCAGCGTTAGACTTCTCTGTTCCATCGCTGGCAAGTGTTCCGGTGTCATCACCAACTTCGTCGGAAGCATCCGCATTAGTATAAGCCCATTCCCATATTGAATTGTCATTCCTCTGATGATAGATCTTTCCGTCTGTACTATGCCATGTCCATTCGCCATCCGCATCAGGATCACCATCAGAATCTGCTGGATCAGTATATCCAGCAGGAGCTGTTGCCAGAGCAGAGAACGGATTTGGGGGCCAAGTTCTACGACCGGTTGACATCATTTCCTGTGTAGCATATGATTCCAGGCCAGCCCTGATGGCTGATATTACTGCATCTTCCGCAGCTTCTTCCGCTTTTTGGACAGTTGTCATGTAGCGCGGTATGGCTACAGCAGCCAAGATGCCCAGGATAATAGTGACCATGATTAATTCGATCAGTGTAAATCCTTTTGTTGTGTTTTTCATTTTGAACTCCTTTTTTATTTCTTTGTTCTGGTTATGTGGCATTTTGTTTATGTTTGTTGTTTTGTTTCTTGGTTTGGTTTTCAAGTTTACGGTGCATATTTCTTGTAATAATCCCCAGGAGATTCCAGATCAGCAACAAAAATCGTTGGAGATGATGCTGAATTACCGGCACCACCACCTGGCACTACTATATATATATAGTGTCCATCCTGAAAGGGGGTTTTGATAGGGTTGTCACCAAATTCGTTGAGCCATTCGGCATCTCCTTCACAGCAGATTCCCCCACCAACAATGGGATCATCTATAACTTGAGCGCCTGAAGGGAATGTCTGACCACCGTTTGAATTAGATACGCCAAAGACTGACCGCCACTTAGATCCAATATCAGATGTATAAGCAGCAGCATCTGTACTTTTCCAGCCCTTTAGTATAGTTTCAACATCGTCAACAGCACCTTCTATATTGGTTGGAGTCGTATATCCGCCAACAGCAACGTTGTATTTTTCCTGTCCTGGAAAACGTCCACGACCTTCAGATGTAACCTTGGAACTGTAGAAGTTACTGGCGCCTTTCATGATTTTATCAATCTCAGCCTCTGTCTTCTTCCCCTTGGCACCCTCACCAACACCGGAGAATTTAGGCGCAGCCGTGGTTGCCAGGGTGGCCATCATCGCGGTCGTTACAGCGAATTCTGCCATGGATTGCCCGGTGCGTCCTTTCAGTTTCTTAAATAATGTTTTCATGTTCATATCCTTTTTATCTGTTGTAATTTGCATTACTTGTTTATTTACTAGCAATTCCCGTGCCAAAATAGGCTGTTAAATGGGAAAATTTTATCTTTTTTTCAATTTGAACTGGTCCAGTTCCTATGCTGTCGTCGCAAAATATTGAAACATCGTCTAAATCCAAATAATGGTCATTGAATTTTACAAACGCAACATCAATGTTATTATTTGTTACATATTGTATCGATTTGCGACAAGGTAACATTTTTATACTATTTCTTAATTTGTTCATTTTTATGCGATTATTTAAATTAAACTACTTTGACCTGCGTCAATTTAGGGCTCCAGTATGTTGTTGAAATCTTTTGGGTTTTCCAAGTCTGCGACAATAAGTATAGGCACGAACGCACCGGTACCGGAACCACCGCCAGGCAATACCGCGTAAATAAAGTGGCCATCCTGGAAGGTACTGAAAAGAGTGTTGCCGCCAAAGAGTTCGATCCACTCTTCCGAACCGCTGGTAGAAGCAGGGCAGTTTAAGCATGATTCCAGAGGGTCATTCTGCACAGTGGATCCGCTGGGAGCAGGGGCGGTAAGGTTGGATACACCAAATACAGAACGCCATTTGGCACCAAGGCTGCTGTTATATCTTTTAAAATTTTCAAGTTCATTCAGAAGCGTAGTTTGAGCAAACACTTGATTGTCATAGGAACTGTTAGCTGTTCCGTAATTGCCTACAGGTCGATTAAACTTATCCTGTCCGGGGAAGCGGCCGCGGCCTTCTTCGTCCTGGGTTTTCTGGTAAAAATTCCTGGCCTGGGTCAGGATTTTATCAATTTCATTCATGGACTTTTCAGCCTTGGCTGTTTCAGCCAATTTTGAAAGCTTGGGAGCTGCTGTAGCAGCCAGGGTAGCCATTAATGCAGCAACAGTAGCAAATTCAGCAAGTGAGTTACCACTGTAGGCTTTAAGTGTTTTATAAATCTTTTTCCAGATAGTATTCACGTTTTTTTCCTTTACAATAGAACTGGTTTTTAATTTACTTATTAGTAGCAAATTTTATGCCAAAGATTGGTATAAAAGAAATTTATTTTTTACCGACGGGAATTTTAAAATCCATTTTATTAATATAAGATGTTTTGTAACAAATTGAGACAATGATAATAATTTCCATATTGAATAAAAAAAGCCCCGGGGATTATCCGGGGCTTTCTTATGTAAGGTTACGAATA
>CAYYXU010000181.1:0-3274 GCA_964475645.1 uncultured bacterium
AACTGGTCTGGATGGCAAGGCTATGGCACTGTTTATCAGGATGGTGCCAAATGGTACAATGAGGGCAGCATCGATCACATAATGCCAATGAGCTATCATTGGACAACAGCTTCTGGATTTACCGGGATGCTGGAAGATGACTGTCCCCAATGCTGGCGAATTTATATTGAACCTGGATTAGAATCTGGAAGATCATTTACGGTTGGTCCAGGATCCTATATTTTGGATGAAAATAATGTTTGGTATAGACATCCCGATATTATTGCAAACATTCGTAGTATTAACTGGACGAAAGGTTTTCAATTCTTTAGTTACCGATTCTGGGATGAAAACAATTATTTTATTACCGCTGGGCAATCCTTTTTTCAGGATAAAACAAAAGTCTATCCTACACCAAACATTTCTAGTGTTAAACCAAATAAACCATTTTTGGCTATTAATGCGGTGGATTCAGTAACTATGGAACTTACAGTTTATCCATCAACAACAAATGAATCAGGGTGGATTATTATATATCGATCAATGGACCCTGCGGCAACGCCAGACACTGGTGAAATAATTTCGATTCAATATAAAACTGAGGATATAACATACACGGATTATTTATCAGATACTGATTTAGTCTACCAGTATTTTGCAACCCAAACGGATAGATTCTGGAATGAATCAGAACCATCCAACCGAGTTTATACTACATCAGGGCCAATGCCAGATAATTATAAAATTTCACAGAATTACCCGAACCCATTCAATGGGATGACAACTATTCCATTTGCAATTCCAGGATACAGTCACGTTAATTTATCAATAACAGATATTAGAGGTAATATTATTGCGACACTTATCGATCAGCCTTTGCTACCGGGTAACCATACAATAAATTGGTATGGTAAGAATGATACGGGAGATCATCAGGCCTCTGGAGTCTACTTAATTAATCTAAATACAGGGGGTAAGGTTAAGAGTTCCAAGCGATTACTGTTTTTAAAGTAATAAAATATCAATTGAAATTAAGAATCGATTTCACAACACTGTTGTGAAACCTTCTACGCACCTGTTTTATACCTGGTTTTTCGCGCGTTGGGTGAACTCTATTAGTCAACAACACAATAATTAATTGCTGTTCCGGATCGATCCAGAATGATGTACCAGTATATCCTAAATGCCCAAAAGCTTTATCTGAAAAATAATCCCCAGCGCTGCTTGTGCCATCACGATCAGGCCGGTCCCAGCCGTAACCTCTATTCGCTTCATCCACTGTGCTTTGTCTCGCTGTAAAAAGATTTATTAATCCACTGTCTAATAATTCTTCGGTATTTACCAAACCATTATTCAACAGCATCTTTCCATATTTTCCTAGGTCCTCAGCATTAGAGAAAAGTCCTGCGTGGGCAGAAATACCACCGAGCAGATTTGCGTTTTCATCATGCACGAAACCGTGAGCAGGCTTTTTTGGGAAAAGATTAAATGACAATGTTTTCAGCGGACCAACCAAACCGGCAACAGTAACAGCAATCTTTTTTCGCAAGGAAGCCCTGCTAGTACCTACGGGTATTACTGTTCTTTCTGTTGGAGGGATTTGACGCCTATAGGAAACCGGCGGGTTATAAAATGTGTGATCCATGCCTAATGGTTTATAGAACCAGCTGTTTCCCAGAGCATCCAGTGTATTGCCACCTACCTGTTCCAAAATCGTACCAAGAAGTATCATTCCCAGATCACTGTACTTGTATTCAGTTCCTGGTTCATATGTAAGTCTTCTATTAATTATATTTTCAAGTATATCGCCCCTATTTTTATACTTGGTTTCCAGAAAATAACGATGGTAGGCACTGAGCCCCGATTCATGCAATAATAGGTGACTGATAGTAATTGAATCTTTGCTTCCCTTATTGAAACCAGGGAAAAAATCGCTAATCGGCTGATCAAGGGAAAGCTCTTTATCATCGATCAATTTCATTACAATAGGCGTTGCAGATACCACTTTCGTCACCGATGCAAGATCATAAATAGTTTCTGGTGAGACTTTTGTTGATTTATGATAGGTATGGTAGCCAAAACCCTTTGAAGCAAGTGTATTCCCATGCCGTGAAATGTATACTTGCGCTCCAGGAATAACTTTTTCTTCTATTGCGCTGTCCAAAATTGACCAGGCATTGGAAAAATCAAAATCATCTTTAAGCGGATCTTTCCGATGCACAAGCACTTGAGTACCCCTGGTTAAACTTCGATCTAATTCTACTGGTAAACGACCAGTTATAGGCACATCCGTAAGCAATGCATTTGCGGCAGCTTCAACTAAAACGCTACCATAGCCGTATGCGGCAAGGTAGGTATCAATATAATCATAATCTGGTAAGTAAGGACTGCCAAAACTAACTGCTACATAGGGCAGTTTAATTTTGGATAATTTTTTCAATAATCTTGCATGGCTGCGGTCTATTGATGCAATCCCCTTATTCATTCTAATTCTAACCAATATAGAGACAATTGCCAGGTCAACGTCTTTGAGATTAGCAGCAGTTTCATCAATTCGTTTTTTATTCAACTTTTCAGTAATGATAATTTCTTTTCGGTCAGGATAAGCAGCATCAATTCTGGCTTTGATTGGCTGTAAATATTTTTGCGAATTCTTATCCAGTGTAAGTACGACATGAGCAATTCGATTAAAATCAGACATATGCTGCATTAGATTATTTTCATCTTTGATTACAGTGATAGATAATTGGGCAATGTCTGTCGCAATTTTTTTATGCCCTGGATTGCCAATCACATCCTCTGCTATTTTCCAATTCTTTTTACCTCTATCCAGGAAAAGACCTAATTCTTTTTTTGCATCCCAGATACGCTTCACGGATTCATTAATCCTTTCTTCTGTAATCCGTTCATTTTCAACCGCTTGTATAATAGCCTTCATTGTTGTATCCACATCATGTGGTAACAGAATAAGATCCGCACCAGCCTCTACAGCGCGTACACAAGCTTCACCAGGGTCAATATCTTTTAAACCGCCCATTTCCATAGCATCCGTAACAATTAATCCTTCAAATCCCAATCGTGTTCTCAACAATTCATTGGTGATTACTGGTGAAAGTGTAGCTGGTTTTTTAGAACGGTCTATTCCTGGTACAATCACATGTCCGGTCATTACCATTTTTACACCATGTTTAACTGCAGACTTGAATGGTGGTAATTCTATATTGGAAAAATCTTTTTTACTGCCAGGTATAATAGGCAGTTTGGTATGACTATCCGTTCCCGTATTTCCATGACC
>CAYYXU010000182.1:0-3240 GCA_964475645.1 uncultured bacterium
AACTCAAGGATTATTTGTAAGTAATATGTGCAATTAGACCGTTATACTTATGTAAATGGAAAAAACTATTCAATCCAATTTAATTAGAGATAGAAATTGAGTTCATTCGATAAAAAACTACCAAATGAATTGAAAAGAATCTGGGAAGCCAGTAAACAGGAAAATATATTGTCTGGTCCCAGTACTGCGGATGCTTGGATGCGTTTGGAACAGCGTTTGGATATAAAAGATCCAGCGCCTGCTCGAGTTAAGGGACGTAATAATTATATCCCTATCCAGCCACGTTTGGCTTATGCCTTTGCGTTAATGATCATTGCGCTCTTAGCAGGTCCTAAAATTTATGATTTGGTTACCCATATTACTGTATCCGCAGAGCGCGGTAGTAAGATTGAAATCAATTTGACAGATGGTACAAGTGTTAGATTGAATTCTGAAAGTTCACTAAAATATAAAAGAAATTTTAATTCTGAATCCCGTATTGTTAATCTAAGTGGTGAAGGTTACTTCCAGGTTGTAAAGGGGGATTACCCATTTACAGTGAATTCACAGTATGGAACAGTTACTGTATTAGGTACAAAATTTAATGTCCTAGCCAGAAACGAAAATGTGGAAGTTGTAGTGAATGAAGGGGTGATTTCTTTTATCCCCAAAAAGCAAGGCAAACCTAAAACTGATAAAGTGATTGTAAAAGCGGGCCTTTATGTAAATACCAATGACCTCACCCCCCAGCCATTACCGCATCCGGAGTATCCAGGTTGGATACATGACAAACTGATACTTAACAAGACAAATCTTGAGATCGTATGTGCTAAAATTGAGCGTAAATTTGATGTAAATATTGAACTTGCCAGTGATCAATTACATGATATTTCTATCACAGGTGTAATCAATGCAGTAGATTTGGATGGCGTATTGACCACGCTAGCCATCTTGTCCAAGCGGTCTTATAGATTTGAAAAGGAAACCTACATCTTCTACTAAAAAGTTTTTCTCTTCAGGAATAGCACTGCTATTCCTTTCTATTTCACCGACCTTTGGTCAAAATTCCAATATCCAGTTTAAATATCAAGATGTACCCTTAAAGTTTGCGCTTGATACTCTCGTACATACATATGAATTAAATATAGTTTATAGAGATCAATTAGTCAGTGAAGTTTATACTAGCGGATCATGCAATAATTGTTCTCCAGAAAAGGCCATAAGTGCACTTTTAGAGAATAGTGATCTTGAATGGAAAAGAAATCAATCCCAGTATGTTATTGTACGTAAAAATCAACCCTCTGATCAATCAATCAGAGGTTATATTTTGGACGGAAATACCGGTGAGTTTATCCCGCATGCGAATATACTGGTAAAAAACACCTACCGTGGCACAATCAGTGATCAATATGGTTTTTTCACACTGACTGGTACCGTACAAAAAGTTGATACATTAATAATATCTTATATCGGTTATGACCAAACAGAATTTGTAAATGCCGATAGACCAGGCGTTGTCAGGATTGAATTGTTTCCGAAAGTACTTGGGGCGAAAACAGTGAACATATATGGAGAACAACTGGAATTCTTGCAACGGTCATCAGGTACAGGGCAATTAGCATTCTCACCGCGCCACATAGCAAGTCTACCAAACATCGGTGAGACGGATATATTTCGATCATTGCAGTTATTGCCTGGAATTCAAATGGGCAATACCGGGTTTGCTGGTTTATATATCCGTGGCGGAACACCGGATCAAAATCAAATTATTCTAGATGGTATGTCCATTTACCAGGTTGATCATTTTTTCGGTTTCTTCAGTGCAATTAACTCCAATATAGTTAAAGATGTTCAGGTATATAAGGGGGGCTTTCCAGCGAAATATGGTGGCCGTATTGCCAGTATTATTGATATAACTGGAAAATCAGGAAGTACAAAACAGAAGAAATTAGACCTTTTCACAAATATGCTTAGTGCCGGGGTCACTTATGAACAGCCGTTATCAAAACGCAGCAGTTTCATTTTATCAGCCCGCCGATCATTTACTGATCAATATCAAACAAAGCTCTATGACAATATTCATGATTTTCTGATTTCAGGTTCAGGATTAAATATTGGCGCTGAATTACCATCTGATACCATTTCATATGAGTCAGAATATCTACCCAATTTCTATTTTTATGATATTAATGGGAAGTTTACCTATTTACCTAACGATAGAGACATCGTTTCAATCTCGTTTTATGATGGCAAGGATTATCTGGGTGAAGAGAAAAACTTCGATTTTGAATTAGATTCTGTAGGGATTGAGCAAGTTAAAGTTAATGAACAAACAAGATGGGGCAATACTGGAGCGGGGGCTAATTGGGTACGTCGCTGGTCTCGTACAACAAAAACCCAACTTTTTATGGCAACGACAAGATATTTTAGCAACCATGACCTAGATAGTTACTGGATCATCGATACTGAGGAAACTCCTGCTTACCTTTCCAAGGATAATAATCAAATCGAAGATCAAACCGCACGAATGAATGTAAACTGGAATATTGGCCCAAGGCACGATTTGGAAATCGGAGTCTCTACAACAAGATATAAAACAAATTATTCTGTATTGCTAGGTGATTCAGTTCTTTTAATTGATCAGAAAATTAATGGTAATCTTTTCGAAGGTTATTTTCAAGATAGATGGACTTTATCCCCAGGTTTAGTGCTCTTATTGGGTCTACGTACATCTCGGTTCAGCAAAAGTAGCGTAAATTATTTTAACCCAAGACTGTCAGTTTATTATCGTTTTACAGAGGAATTATTCTTTAAAGCATCAACCGGTACAATGCACCAATTCCTGAATCGGTTTAGTAATGATTTGATTACTAATGGAAGCAAATTTGTATGGTTACTACCTAATGATGCTGCAGATCCTATGGATGTGCAGCAGAGAAGTTTGGGTATTGAATATGATACACCACATATATTTATTGGATTAGACATTTATAACAAAGTCATGGATAATATTACTGACTTTTCACAGTTGGTTTTTCCAGTCGATACTTATAAAAAAGAAACTAATTCTTTAGTATTTAAAGGCGATATGACAGCAAAGGGATTAGAATTATTAGTACGTAAAAAGGATGGTTATTTACGTGGTTGGGCAGCTTATAATTATGGAATTGTAGAATGCAACTTTGATAGTCTGAATGGTGGAAAAGCTTTCCTTGCTGATCATGATAGAACCCATGAACTAAAATCAGCAATAATTTGGTC
>CAYYXU010000183.1:0-3213 GCA_964475645.1 uncultured bacterium
AAAAAAGTAAGCATGGCCTGTGCGGAAGCACGCATATCATCGCTGGCTTTCATATTTACATATATCTGTGAAGTAACAAAGAAAAAAGCGTAGCCAAAGCCATGCAATGTCAATGAGCCTACTATTACCGGTAAATTAGGCACCATAAATAAGAAGTACCTAATTGGCCAAGCTAAAATCCCAATCACCATTGTAAGCCTGACACCTAATTTCTGAATCGAAACATGCAGTAAGAAAAGCAGTACGATAACTTCAGCAATTTGTGCCACAGTTTTTATGGCCGTTAGCCAAGCTTCTTCTGCCCCCATGTCTAAAAGAAACGGAGCTGTTGGTATATAGTAAAATTGAAGCTCTGTGGTTACAACAAAAGAGGCCATCATAAAGATCAAAAAATTTCTATCTTTGAGCAATGAAAGCGCTTCTAGAAATGCAAGCGGGTTTTTCTTACTTGCAACAGGAGGTGTTTTCGGTAAGGTTAGGCAATACACGCCCATGATAATTGATGTAACTGCAGCAAACATCAATAAATCGCTCCCTCCGGTCCAATCCTCCGTATGCCATTGACTGCGCATAAAGGTAACCATCCAACCTACAGCAATCCATCCAATAGTTCCCCACATACGGATCTTTCCAAATTCAACTTCAGCGTTTTTTAGATTTCGGAAACAAATAGAATTCGTCAATGCCAATGTTGGTGCATAAAAAAGACAGTAAATAAACATCCAAGTCCACATAGGACCAAATTCGTTCTGAACAGCAGTGAAATAAAGAAGAACACCACCAAGAAGATGAGCTATGCTTAAAAATAATTGTGTAGGAAATAACCTATCAGCTATCTGTCCCCCTACAAAAGGAGCAATTATACACCCCAGCCACAAACAACCATATATTGCTGAAATTTCACTTCCAGCAAAACCTAGTTTATCCAAATGTGCGCCGAGTGCAGTAGTCCAAGATCCCCAGATGGCATACTGCAAGAACATCATGATTCCAAAACGTGTTTTTAAATCACCCATTATTATAATTCCCTCCTAAATTATTTAATGTGAAGTACTAAATAATATTCTTCAAACGATCTTTCTTTTCACCGGATCCCATTCTACTCTACGGCCTTCCAAATATGACTGGGTAGCCATATGGCAGGCTACGGCCTCTTCAAACCCTTCTTCAATATTACAACGTGGCTCTCCGCCATTACGAATACAATCTAACCAATCAGCGACATGTAGATGCGTCGGATCTACCCTTTTCCCCTCCTTGTAAGTATACATGAGACCTTTCTGGGCAAAGTATTTCGCTGTGGCTGAAGTTACGCCGTCGATATCCTTTGAGCCGGGGGAATAGGCAAACATTGGCAAAGACGTGTTAATTATTCCATCGGCAATCTTTTGTTTATACCTCGTAGAACTATTGTCTGGGGTTACTGTTAACCCGCTGCCGACTTCCATGGTAGCATCATGACCCATGAATACCTTACCGCGATGATTACTATTAGTCAATGTAGCACTATACATAACGGTGAGGTTCCTTTCAGGATATTCAAAGATAGTTTGAAAATTATCAGGAACATCCCTTTCGTGTTTAATCATATCAGGGAAATTTGCTTTTGTATAACGATAAATTCCTCCCGACGAGGAAGCCGTTTTTGGAATTCCCAAATCCATAATCTGGTTTACAGCGTCAAAATCATGGGATAATAAATCTCCGGAAAGTCCCGTTCCATAATCATACCAGCAGCGCCACCTGAAATATCTTTCCAAATTGAATGGTACCTTGTTTGGAGCTGGTCCCTGCCAACGATCCCAATCTAATGTCTTTGGTGTCGCATAGCGATCCTTAGTTTCATATTTCTGGTAAACATCTTCTATTGAATTCCACTGGATAGGATACACCCAAGCGCCGCCAGGTGAATTACGATTTGTTGTTACTTCAACAAGAGTAATTGGGCCAAGTATGTCATTTTCGATAATTTCTCTTGCTTTTTCATGGCTAGCGGCCGCCCGACTATGATGACCTAGCTGCAATTTCATTTTACTACCCTTGAAAGCAGCATAAATATCATGTGCTTCTTCCATGGTGCGCGTCATACATTTTTCTACATAAACATGTTTACCAGCCCGTTCAGCATCAATAGCAATTTTTGAGTGCCAGTGGTCAGGTGTTGTGATAATTACAGCGTCAATATCATCACTAGCTAACAAATCCTGATAATCCAGATACCCCTTGGCGGGGATGTTTTGCTGCGCCACTCCATTTGGACGAATAGCCGCCGTAGATGAAGCGATACCCTGCTCTCTACGAGTATCAAATACATCACATACACCAGTAAGGGCCAGATTGAGATCTTCTTGTTGTAAATATGTTTCGAACCGTTTATCTAGCTTGTTTTTATTTGCTGCATCTTTTGCTTTCGCAGCCCACTCAGGATTACCGAATCCAGCCGCTTTTACATCCTGGGCTCCGCGCCAGCCATAACCAATCACGCCCAAACGAATAAGGTCACCTGGTTTTTTGGTTTTCAGTACAGCTGGTGCTTTCTTTTTCAAAGAAAGTTCTTCCATAATTTCACCGCTGCGCATTTTATCTAGCGCTTGTTTTTTAAAATAATTCCATAAAAACAGCAGCATAGCTGGTACAGCCGCCAAACCTTTTATGATATCTCGTCTTTCGAATTGCAATCCGGGATTTTGACTTGACTGTTGTTCTTCTGCTTTATTTGTTTTCGTGTCTGACATAAAAACGCTCCTTTAAATTTATTGATCCTTTTTTAGAAATCGGTCTAAACCGGTGATGTGGCTGGTGGGAAACATTGCTAAAACAAACAATGCACATGCTTCAACTAAATTTTTATCGACCATCAGATAACTGCCTTCAGGCGGCTTGGAATATTCCAATCCAACTAGTGGTGGATGAAATAGATAATATAAAAGTAATAAGCATGTGCCTGCTATGCTACCCCAGCGCGACATTAATCCAAGCATTAGACTTAACCCGATCAAGGTCAGGCCCCACATATTTAATGTATCAACAAAGCTTAATAATCCAGGATTTGTAACTATCCATTTTGCTATGCCAGAAAATACCCATTTCGAATCCAGTAAATAAGCGGCCGATGTCCAGTTCGAATTGGCCAATTTGGCCATACCCTCATATAGTAGGTGCCAGCCAACCAATACCCTTAATAATGATAAGCTTACCAGCTGATAATGGCTA
>CAYYXU010000184.1:0-3178 GCA_964475645.1 uncultured bacterium
TTTGGTATCGATGGTGGAATTGGTGTATTTGGCTCAGTCGGTATAGACCGTCACTGGATACCCATGATCCCATAACCTTGTTCAATGCTGGAAAAATGATCGTATTTTTTCCTATCATGGCCTAAACTATCTGTAACAATGAAACTTATTTCCTGGAATGTTAACGGTGTCCGAGCAGTAGTAAAAAAGGGTTTCTTGGATTGGCTCGAGCAGACACATCCTGATATACTTTGTCTGCAGGAAACCAAAGCCCATGTTGATCAGCTGACTTCAGAGATTCTTACTGATCATGGATACCATACCTATTGGCACTCAGGTAAGAAGCGAGGCTATAGCAGTGTAGCAACTTTTTGTAAAGAAGAGCCCTTATACGTACAAGAAGGCCTTGGTATTGAACGCTACGATGCTGAAGGTCGTGTTTTGTTGACAGAACACGAGAATTTTCTGCTATATAATATTTATTTCCCCAACGGCCAGAAAGATGATGAACGCCTGCAGTATAAACTGGATTTTTATGATGATCTTCTTCCCATTATTAGTGAACAGGTTGAATCGGGGAATAACGTGGTAGTTACTGGTGATTGGAACACAGCCCATCACCCGATAGATTTGGCTCGCCCCAAACAAAATGTTAATACGTCTGGATTTATGCCAATTGAAAGAGAAAAGCTTGATATGTATGTAGAAAATGGATGGATAGATACATTTCGGTTATTTCACCCGGAAGGTGAGCGCTATTCCTGGTGGACTTATCGATTTGGTGCCCGTGAGCGTAATGTGGGATGGCGGATCGATTATTTTTTTGTTAATGAAGGTTTTTTGGATAATGTAGTAGATGCGGATATCCATGATGAAATTATGGGTTCAGACCATTGCCCTGTATCCCTAGAATTAAGCGAATAATTCACGTAATATTTAATATGAAACGCGCAGTGGTTTATATCCTTTATTTGTCGCTGGTTGTAGCTCAGCCAGGAATATTAAATGTGGGGTTTGATGTTGATGATACAATTTTGTTTTCTAGGGATGTGTTTTTGAGTTTACCCGATGATAAGCGTGATCCAGTAGATTATAGTTGGATAAATTCCCATGATAAAGATTTTTCAGTGTTCATTACCCCTACTGTTGAATTAGTAGATTATTTTCGCAGTAATGGCCATAATGTCTTTTTTATTACGGCAAGGCCTGGCCCCAAAGGAAAAATTCTTGCTGAATTTTTGTCAAATGGACTTGGATTTTCTGTTAAAGTAAATAAAAACCTCTTTTTTTCTCCGAAAGAGACTATAAAGGGGAAGCGGTTTACAACTAAACATCGCTTGATGAAACGCTTTAAACTGGATTTGTTTTATGGAGATGCTGACACCGATATGATTGCCGCTATTAAGGCTGGTGTGCAGCCGGTAAGAATTGTTCGCCATGAAACATCCATTGTAGAATATGGATCAAATTATTTTGGAAATACTAATGAAGGCAATTCAGCGCAGGCACCATTCACAAAAGATGATCTGAAATTATTTTACAGCAGTAATGTCGGTATTTTCGGCGAATCTATTTATCCTATAATCTGGACGGGCCCAAAATAAAAATAACAATATTCAGTTTAATTATTATTTGTCCGTACTTGTTAAGTGCGTCCGAATTGGAATGGCAAGCTGAATTCCGGTATCGCATGATGCAGGATCGTACTAGCCTAGTTGCTAATACAGAAACCAACAATGAGCCTTCAACGTATTCACTTTTGCGTAGTAGAATATTTTTCAAATTGATCAATGGACCAGTTTCTATGAATCTTCAGCTGCAGGATTCCAGAATTCTTGGAAATTCCTCTAATAATCCTGGACTTACAAAAAAAGATGAAACAATGCCTTCCTTCCATCAGGTATACTTGCATGTTAATAACATACTCAAACGAAATTGGTCTGTTCAATTAGGCAGGTTTGAATTGGCCCTTGGTCAGCAGCGGTTGATCGCAAAAAGTAATTGGAACAATGTTGGCCGTAGTTTTGAAGGATTTCTAACCTATAGAAAGACTCCCAAAGGTACTTTAAGACTATTTCATTTAATCAATGACGAAGGCTTTGAAACATTTGACAGCGACCTCTATGATCAAACTATCGATGGTTTTTATTTTGACCGCAGGATTGATCAGCTAAATAAATTGGGCGGTACCGCAGTAGAAATCTATGGTTTCAGAACCGGCCTTGCTAAAGAGAAAGAAGAAAATCGAGTACAAAATTATTACCGTAATACCTATGGAGCCCGTTTGAACACAAAGTTTCTCATCTTTACTTTGGAAGCAGAAGGTGCCTTGCAATCTGGAAGTCTAGCCTATGGAAATGTTGACGGGCTATTAACGGCAGTTAATATTGGAATAAACTTAGATTTTATACCAATAGTCAATGCCGTTTCATTTGGTAATGAATATATTTCCGGAGACGATCAAGCTACTAAGGTTTATGAGGGTTTTGCTAAACCATTTGGAGCTGGCCATAAATGGCATGGTTATTATGACGCACATAAAAATTTTGGTGATAATATCCACATTGGGCTTAAGGAATGGAATGTTAAAACTAAATTATCGGGGTTGCTGGGTTTTAATCTGAATTTGCATTACCATAATTTTTCGGATGCTGTTTATAATGAAAAATTAGGGGACGAATTGGATCTAATATTTTCTAGAAAATTACCTTGGGAAGGAAACTGGTCCCTAGGATATGCTTTATACTGGGAAATTGAGAATGAAGAACCGTTTGACTTTACGTATTTAATGATATCCTTTATTTTGTAAGACTATTCAGGTCATCACGGATAAGTACCAGTATAGCTGATTGGTGCAAGATCAGGTAGTCTTGATCTTCTACCTTTATTTCAATACTAGCCTTACTTAGGAATAATGCATAATCACCAATTTCTGCTTGCGTGGGAATATACCGGATATCTCCATTGTTGTTTGTTTTCCATGGTTCTTCAGAACTGTCATCCGGGTTACCAACGGGGATGCCAGGGCCTACTTCAACTACAATGCCTCCGTGTACGTCCTGTTTTTCAATAACACTGGGTGGAAGGTAGAGACCAGCAGCTGATTTTTTCTCGTCAGTATCCGGTTGAATCAGAACTCGGTCACCAACGATGATGATTTGTTTTCTTTTATATCGCATATATCAAATTTGGAAAGTAA
>CAYYXU010000185.1:0-3146 GCA_964475645.1 uncultured bacterium
AGCTCTCTTGAAACGATATGTACAGTCTGATGTATCAGAAAAAACTGGTTATTTAACATCGGCTTGGTTTTCGTTTTTAGTTACATCGATTTGTTTTGGGTTATTAATAACCCTGTTTCGGAGTTGGCTGGGCCCGATTATTCTAGGGTCAACAGATAATAGGTTAATGACATTAGTAGGCTGGATAATATCCTTGGATATAATGTGGTCGATTCCGCAATTAATTTTCCGCGCAGAAGAAAAACCATATATATATATAACAAACAGCCTGCTGAATGTATTGGGGTCGCTGACGTTGAATTTGTGGTTTGTATTGAAATTGGGAATGGGAATATACGGTGTTTTGTTAAGCAACTTTATTGTCTCCGGGAGTCTTTTTTTACTGACATTACCCTCTATTCTAACACGTATTAAATCATCTGAAATTTCTGTATTAGCTTGGAAAAAAATGATGCGTTTTGGGCTACCCTTTCTTCCTTCAGGTATATTTGCGATGATAATGGAATTGGCTGACCGCTATATTCTGAAAGAAATGACAGACTTGACAACTGTAGGTATTTACAGTGCGGGGTATAAATTAGGAATGTTAATGATGTTAATCGTAATGGGATTTAATATGGGTTGGCAGCCATTTTTCCTTAAAGCAGGCAGTGCAACTGAACAAAAGCCGCTATTTTCTAGAATTACTACATATGTACTGGCAATATTGGGATTTATCTGGATTATTTTACTGGTCTGGGTGGATGATATAGTTCGGATCCAGTTAGGCAATATTACAGTTTATGGAGTCGCTTACTGGTCTTCTACAAATATTGTTCCCTGGGTAGCGCTTGGATATGTATTCCACGGTTTATATTTGTTGCAATTACCAGGGGTCTTTTACCAGGAAAAATCAATATGGGTAGTAATTACTAGAGCTATTGGTGCTCTAAGCAACATAGGATTAAACATTTATCTTATTCCATATTATGGTGCGATTGGAGCTGCCATTGCTACTTGTATATCATTTATGGTAATGGCAGTGATACTATTTAGTGTTAATCGCACGCTTTATCCAATAGATTATGAGTGGTCTCGGTTGTTAAAAATTGCAATCCTAATGATTACTGTTTATTTATTGCATGTTGTAAGCAGTCATGATCTTTTTGTTAAAGGGATGTTAACCATATTTTATCCTATTGGTTTAACAATGGTGGGTTTTTTTAATCATGGTGAACAAGCTTGGATTCGCCGATCCCTTAGCGTTTGGCCTGATCAATCGAATTGATCGTATCCGTGATATGGGCAACATATGCTTTATCTCCATATTGTTCTAGGGCAATCTGGCGAATTTTATTGGGATCATAAGTTGAGTAGCTATCAATTATCTTCTGCATTGCCTTTGCTAATTTAACATAATTATTGCGCTCTACTAGTATACCAGTTTCAAGCGATACAATTGATTCTGGCCCACCGCAGCGTGTTGCTATTACCGGCAAACCTGCTGTCATCGCCTCTACTAGTGCTACGCCAAAAGTTTCCACTTCACTAGACAATACCAATGCATGATGGTGACGCAGCATTTCGGCTACAGCAGGTTTTTTCTGGTACCCTGTAAAGTTAACACGCTTGCTTATGTTAAGTTTTCGCGATAATAGATCCAAATTATCTTTTTCCGGTCCATCTCCAACAATTGTAAGGACTGCATCAGGCATATTTTCGATCAGTTTAGCAAAGGCGTTGATCAATATGTCTAACCTTTTTTCCCGGCGCAATAAAGCAATCGCAATAAATGTAAAAGGGCCTTCTGTATTTTCTGTTCTTAGCGAGAATGATTGCACATCTGCAGGATTAGGGATTAGCGTGATCTTTTCATCGCTAATATTAAATTTTGACTGAATATTATTTTTTAATGCGGCGCTGGTGGCGATTATTCGCGAAGCATAATTGTAGCTGTTATTAATACATACTTTTTGAAATGCTGTCCATCCATCATCAATGATAAATTCTTTTAGGTGCTCAGAAACCATATAGGGGATTGATTGCTCATGAAGATATTTAGCCAACGCCGCTCCTGCAAAAAGTGATGAGTGGATAAATACCAGATCTGGTTTTCCTTGTTTAGCAATGATACGTTGTACTAATGCTGAAATTGATTTTTTGTAATTTTTGAATGCTTGTTTAGGTAGCTTGGGGTAAGGATTGAGCGCCTCTGTTTTATAAACAATCATTTCATTATCATTTCTTGGCATCCCGTTTTTTGGATCTGGTATGAATTTTAGCACATCACGAGCAGAGTGTACAATGTGAGCAGCAATTGTTATGTTGAAACCATGGTTTTGTAGTATTAGCGCCCGTTCCCGAAAGAATGTACCGCTCTCTGGGTGGATATTAGATGGGTACCAAGATGGTATAATTAACAGCTTCATTGAATTTGATGTGGTTGTAAATTTACTTTCATTATGATTCAAACCATTAATGAAGATTAATCCATGTTGGTTAGTATTGAACCTTCGTTTTGCTAACTTGAAATGATTCAGGAACTAACTGGTTCCAATCTCCTTTAATAAAGCAAAATTATGAAAATCCTTTATATATCTCCTGAAAATACCGTTGGCACATTAAGCTTGTGGAAAAAGGCACATGAAGCTCGAGGTAATAAATGTGAATTTGTTACACTTTTTAAAGCGCGGAATGATTTTGATTCTGGCATATGCTTAAATCTGCCATTTGTCACTGCAAAACTTTGGTATATGACTGGCCGCCATAAATATTACCAGTTTTATAGAGGCCAGTTGGGCGATTACAAGGAAAAAGACGGTTTCCCTCCAATATGGAATCCGCATTCCAAATTGGAAAAATGGTATTTTAATTTTCGCGATTGGCTGTGGCATTTTAAAATAGAACCAACTATTGAAAAACACCAATTATTGGACTTCGATATAATTCATCTTGAATGGGGGCTTGAGTTTTATCGGGATTGTAGTTTTGTTAAGCGCCTTGTTGATTTAAATAAGGCGATTACCTGTACTTATCATGGACAAGATTTACGCACCAGAGGTGTGCTGCCAGTGATTGACAAGGTAAGTAAATTAAATATGACCAGTGAGGTTGATTTGCTTGATAAACATCCCAATATGAAATATATGTTTTTGCCTTTTGATACG
>CAYYXU010000186.1:0-3109 GCA_964475645.1 uncultured bacterium
CTGTTTTGAGAAATATATACCATAGACTAGCTAATTGATTTGCTACATATTAAAATAACTTATGAGGTACTAATGGTATTTCATAAAAACAGACAAAATAACAGTGATTAAATAAACATAGGAGATATCAATGAAAAAATCATATCGAAAAACAATTACAACCTTCTTTGCGGGTATATTTGTTCTGGCATCGCTAGTATCTGCTCAGGATAACGAGCCCACAGGTAATGTTGTTTCAATGTCATATTACAATATTAAATATGATATGATTGATGAATACATGGAATATTTAGAGGAAAATAAACAGTTATGGGATAAAGTGGACGAAATACTTAGTGTTCGGGTTCTTAGACATTGGTGGGCAGGAAATTGGAATGTAGTTATTATCCGAGATTGGAAAAGCCTTGCTTCAATGGAAACTGGCTTAGAACAAGTCACTAAACTAACCAAAGAAAAATATCCCGATAAAAAAGTACGGGAAAAGCGTTCCAATAAAGCGATGAGCATGGTTATGAGTCACTGGGATGATATCTGCAGGGATGTTATTTCACTGAAAAAATAGCATCACATTATGTGTGCCCTTTTTATTAAATAGGGGTACCAGGTCTTTTCTGGTTTTCCGGGCTGGTAATTACTAGTACTAGTTTACTTGCACCTGATCTGGATGGATCGAACTGAATTTTATTTCATTTTGATGAAAATAATATGTCAGAAAAAATGATGTAATGAAATAAAAAATAAGTCCATAAACATAAAAACCACTTAAACCAAACCAGCTGTAATTCTGATTATACAGTAGGCCGAAGCCTAAACATAACTTAATTGACTCCGCCACCATTGCATATTTGCGATGATCTAAAATAGAAGTGAACGAAAATACGCTTACAATGAGCATAGCCGCATACAGATAACTCATTGTAACATTATAGTTAGGGATTATAGTAAACATATAAAACGTCAATATGTTCGTTATAATAATCTGAGCCCAGGAATATGCAACTAGAATATTTGAATTTTCAGTATGATACTTTATCCGCTTTTTCGGATTTGTAATTTCACGTAGGGGAAATTTTTCTTTTACATCTGGTGGACGCCATCCTGTAGGCATGAACCAGATTCGCAGCTTATCAAGAATTCGTTTGGCGTGCCAGGCATCTTTGAACAGTTGCCACATAACTTTAAAATTAATGACCACGGGGTTCCAGGTTTGGACTGGTTTGAGCGTTCCATATACTGGTTTTACATCATCGAGCTCAGGCTGAAAAGAACCGAAGAGCTTATCCCAAAAAATTAAAATCTGGCTGTAGTTTTTATCAACATATTCAGGGTTAATTGCATGATGAACCCGATGGTGCGACGGCGTAACTAGGATATATTCAAGGAAACCCATTCTACCAATCAGTTGAGTATGATACCAAAATTGAAAAAAGAAGTGCAGCGGCCCTAAAATTGCAAATATTTTTGTAGGAACGCCAAGAAGTGCTGCGGGTATCATAAAAATCGCGGAGAAGTCTAGTGTATTTGAAATAGACTGCCGCAAAGCACAGGAAAGGTTGAAATCTTCGCTACTGTGATGAATAATATGCCTATTCCACAATATATTGACGCGATGTTTCAAACGATGAGTACAGTAACCTGTGAAATCCTGGACCACGAATGCAATAATAACAGCAAGCCAAACAGGTTCCATTTTATAGATAGTCATATGATTGACTAGCCATGAATAACCGATGATTGTAAAGCCAAATTTTATCCCATCACGAATTGTTTTTGTAAGCCCAGAGCTAAGACTAGCTATCACATCGGCCGCGCGATTAATTTGAAGCCCCTTTTGTTTAGCAATTAAAGCTTCAATAATAATAAGTATCGTAAAAATAGGGATGGCGAAAAAGAGGGATTTTATGTAAAAACTCATCGTCGCAAAGTTTTACCTGTGTTTCAATAAATTGTCAGCCAAAATAAATTATTTCAATAAAACAATATTACACTGTGTTTGTATTAAATGTCCATAAACAAAAAAACCCTGCAAAAGCAGGGTTTTTATATCCAAATGATCGTTTAAATATTATTTCAATAAAATCATCTTTTTGGACTGCTGAAAATTCCCTGCTTGAATGGTGTAGATATAGACACCAGCAGCCACACCATATCCATTATCATCGGTGCCATTCCAGCGATGTGATCTGATTCCAGGATTCTGTCGTTCATTCACCAGCGTAGCAACTTTGCTACCCCGCATATCAAAAACTGCTATCGTCACGAATTCTGCCTTCGGTATCTCATAGCTGAAAGTTGTTATTGGATTAAAGGGGTTGGGATAATTCTGTGCCAAAGTTATCTGATCTGGCAAAGTTGCTGGTGCAGCAATACTTAGGACCGATCTTCCAGGTGCGTCAATATAAGTATATTCATTACGTTTTCGAGGGCGCCATTGATCATCATGCCATCTGGACTTGACTGTTTCCATGATCATGCCATCATCAGAAAATGTATTCTCCCGCAGGGCAACATTATTCCACGTATCAGTACTATCCACTTTTTCCAAAAGAATTTCTACTGGATTATAAGAATCGTCCCGATTGACAGTTAGCCTAGCTCTCGTTACCCAACCAGCATCGGTCCATTTTGAGAACATTTTTTGAGAAAGGTCACCGTTATCATCAAAAGAATATTCAGTCTTATGCCGTTCTGTCCATCCATTATCGGTCCATTTATATCCTACCTTTTCAACCCTCTCACCATTATCATTGTACGAAATTTCCTGTAAATACCGATTGGCCCAGGTACTGTCAACCCAACGATAATGGGTATTATTCACGCATAATCCGTCCTGGTATTGTAATTCGTTCATTGAGCGATTATGCCAAGAATCATGACGCCATTTAAGGTGTGTATTTTGGGTAAGGTCACCACCATCGTTATAATTATATTCTTGGAGGGAACGATTATAGAAGGATCCATCCCAATAAACTTGTCTAATTCTTGAAATGGGTTCACCACTGTCATTATTGGTAAATGATACATTGCCGCGCAATGACCATTCATCATTCCTAAATTTGTAAAACTCTGACTCTGTTAAATAACCGCTGTCATCATATGATTTCAGCCA
>CAYYXU010000187.1:0-3089 GCA_964475645.1 uncultured bacterium
TTGAGGAAACGTTTTATTAACTCATTTGTAATTGTACTCTTGCCCGCACCAGGAGGACCTGTGATGCCCAATCGAATTGCATCTTGAGCTTGATTATATAATTCTATAAATCTTTTTTCGTGCACATAATCATCATTTTCAATGCGTGTAATAACACGAGAAAGAATACGATGATCATTGGCCTTTATTCCCTGGATGAAAACCTTTTCCATTAAATTTTAAAGCCTTCTAGTAAGGCAGGGTCTATGAAAAAGTTTTGGTAAACTGATTGAAATTATAGATTGTTAGCTTGCGACCTTCACGAGCTACTAGACCTTTTTCCTCCAACAATTTGAAGGTACGGGACACTGTTTCTCTTGACGTACCAGCCATATTTGCAATATCTTGCTGGTATGGCAAATTTTTAATCTTTACACTTCCTCGCTTTATAGTACCAAGTTCCTCCGCTAACCGGATTAAAGTAATACCAATACGCTGTTCTACATCGCTTAAGGATAAACTCTCTATTTGCTGATCACTTTTTCGGATTCTCTGAGTTAGCTCTTCCAGCAAGCTAATTGATATTTTTGGGTATTCCTGTAGTATTTCCAAAAAATCATTTCTAGCTAAAGTCAACACTTCTGAAGCTTCCAATGCTACAACGTTCGCAGATCTGCCCGCACCATCTAATAAAGACATTTCACCAAAAAAGTCAGATTCACCTAACATAGCAAGTATTACCTCTCGCCCATCATCGCTAAGTCTGGTAATTTTTACGCTCCCCCCTCCAATAACAAAGAAGGTCTGCCCTAAATCATCTTCCAGTAGTATCATCTGGCCTTTTGTAAACGCCCGTAGAACCATTCTTTCAGCAATTTTATTCAAATCTGATGCTGACAAATCTGAAAATATTGGCACAGATTGCAACAAGGATAATTTATCCATTATATAAAATACGTTTTCTTTATATTAATTCAAAATGGTCCAAGGACTAAACTTGTTTAGCTATAATAAAAAATACTACTACTAATCCTTATTGATTCCCATCCTGATTAAGAATAAGTTCCCGGTCAAGTTTTAACCAATAAATATTTATTTATGGATAGACACCCTCAACAAATAAAACGGGAAAGACAGGATAAAAAACGTCGTGTAATTAATATTGCTCAAATGTCTAAACTGAAGACAGCCATAAAAAAGGTTACTTCAGCTACAAATAGTGAAAAAGCTGAAGTTGATTATCGCGAAGCTGTAAAGCAAATTGATAAAGCCGCCAGCAAAGGTTTGATAAAAAAGAATACTGCCGCTCGTCGCAAGTCACGTATTACGCGTCACCTTAATTCATTGACGAAATAGAAGTCGCTTCTTCCCTCTAATATATAATTTATTCTATCTTTAGTCCATGTAATTACAAAGGGTGCTTACTCATCTAAAATCTGGTAATTTGGTGCTTCCTTGATAATCTTAACTTCATGAGGATGACCTTCCTTTACACCTGCACTAGTAATTTGAACAAATTTTCTTTTTTTATGAAAATCAAGAATAGTCTCTACACCACAGTATCCCATTGATGCTCTTAATCCACCAATAAGTTGATGGACTGATTTACGTACTGACCCACGGTACGGTACCATACCTTCAATACCTTCAGGAACTAACTTTGTAGCTTCAGCGCCCTCTTGAAAATATCTGTCACCACTACCTTCTTTCATGGCCCCAAGAGAACCCATTCCACGATAAGTTTTATATTGCCTGCCTTCAAATAAAATAGTTTCCCCTGGACTTTCATCCATACCTGCAAAAAGGTTACCAAGCATAACAGCACTGGCACCTGCAGCCAATGATTTAGCAATATCACCACTGTAGCGAATGCCACCATCTGCAATTATTGGTAAACCATCCTTATTTGCTTCTTCTGCACAATCCATTATGCTAGATAATTGGGGCACACCTACGCCAGCAACTATACGAGTAGTGCAACTTGCACCAGCACCAATACCCACTTTTGGACAATCAACTCCAGCATCAATCAAAGATCTTGCACCTTCTCTAGTTGCGATATTCCCTGCAATCAAAGCCATTGAACCTATGTTGGATTTCAATTTTTCAATTAATTTTAATACACCTGTTGAATGCCCGTGAGCAGTATCGACGACCAATACATCCAGGCCGGAATTTTTCAAAGCCTGGGACCGTTCAATTGCTTCATCATTCACACCTACAGCTGCTGCAACCCGTAAACGCCCATTATTATCTTTACAAGCATGTGGGAATTGCTCTTTTTTCTGGATATCCTTCACAGTAATTAGTCCAGCTAATGATCCATCTTTATCAACAACTAATAATTTTTCGATACGGTGCCTTTGTAATATGTCTTTTGCTTTTTCCAATGTAGTACCGACTGGTACTGTAACAAGGTTATCCGTTGTCATACGATCCTTAACACTAAGATCTAAGTTGGTTTCGAAGCGGATATCCCTATTAGTTATAATCCCAATTAACTTTCCCTTTTCGACAACAGGTAATCCACTAATGCGATAATGACCCATCATTTCTTTTGCTTCTCGAATGGTCTTTTCTGGAGTCAGAATTAGCGGATCCATTATCATACCGCTTTCTGATCTTTTAACCTTGTCAACCATATCTACTTGATCTGATATAGAAAGATTTTTATGAATAACGCCCATTCCTCCCTCTCTAGCAAGTGCAATGGCCATTTCACTTTCTGTCACAGTATCCATTGCAGCGCTTAACAACGGAATATTCATTGAAATATGCTTGGTAATGTTAGTCGATAGAATTACATCTCGGGGCAAAACATTTGATGCCTGAGGCACGAGTAATACATCATCAAAGGTATATTTATATACAAATGGTGGTTTATTGGACATTTTATTTCAGCTCGTAATTTTTATTCACCCAAGATAGTATCCGATTCGTTTTTATAAGGTCGTTAATAATTTTTATATCTGTATGTAATGGCCTGTCACCCTTAGAAAAATGAACATGTTTTTTCAATAGTTTAATAACTGGCTGTGTACAACGAGCCATTTTCAATGGTGCATGAAATAGTTCATTTATTGTCGTCGAAGTAAGTAGTTCAATAGCCA
>CAYYXU010000188.1:0-3046 GCA_964475645.1 uncultured bacterium
AGACCCTTACCATGAATTATACTTCTAAACGTTGGTCAGGTACATATACTGGAGGCTGGGAAGGAGCTGTAGCAAATTTAGAACGACGCTACGGTCAGACAAAATCTGTCCACATACGTAAATGGATAGAACAATTCATGAGTATGATCCCCTGCCCAAAGTGTAATGGTACCAGGCTACGAAAAGAAAGTCGGGCTGTAATAGTTGGTGGATATAATTTAGGCGATATATCTGCAATGACAATAAAAGATGGGAAGAAGTTTTTCAAAAATTTGAAATTGAGTGCGACCGACACAAAGATCGCAGCTCAAATATTGAAGGAAATTAATAATCGTCTTGGTTTTTTAGTGGATGTTGGTTTAGAATATTTAACCTTAGATCGCTCAGCCACAACATTATCAGGTGGAGAGGCCCAGCGTATCAGGCTCGCAACACAAATAGGGTCCAAATTAATGGGGGTGCTTTACATATTAGATGAACCTTCAATAGGTTTACACCCTCGAGATAATAACCGCTTATTAAATACGTTAAAAAAGTTGCAGAATCTTGGTAATTCAGTAATAGTGGTTGAACATGACCGCGAAACAATGGAATCTGCGGACCATATCATCGATCTGGGACCAGGAGCCGGCGAGCATGGTGGTGACGTAGTTTATTCTGGTAAACCTGAAGGGTTGGTAGATTGTTCCAGCTCATTAACAGGACTATATTTATCAGGAAAACGCGAAATATCAATACCTGAAGTACGTCGTAATGGTAATATGAAATCTTTATTCCTAAAGGGAGCAGCTGGGAATAATTTGCGTGAAATTGATGTGGAGTTCCCTCTGGGAAAATTGGTATTGATTACCGGCGTATCTGGTAGTGGAAAAAGTACACTTGTCAATGAAACGCTTTACCCAGCGGTTGCAAAGCAATTGAACGGAGCGCGAAAATATCCACTGGCTCACCAATCCATTGAAGGAATTGAGAATATAGATAAAATTGTGAATATTGACCAAAAACCAATTGGTCGGACTCCACGTTCTAATCCAGCCACATATACTGGTGTGTTCACGTTTATACGTGATTTATTTTCACAACTGCCCGAGTCTAAAATTCGTGGTTATAAGCCTGGCCGTTTTTCATTTAATGTAAAAGGTGGACGTTGTGAGTCTTGTGGAGGAGATGGTCTAATTAAAATTGAGATGAATTTTCTGCCAGATGTATATGTTACTTGTGAAATATGTAAAGGCGCCCGGTATAATAGAGAAACGTTGCAGGTAAAGTACAAAGGTAAAAACATCGAAGATATTTTGAATATGCCGATTGAAGAAGCGCTAAATTTTTTTGATAATATTCCGTCTGTTAAGAAAAAATTGATCACTTTATGCAAGGTGGGTTTGGGTTATATACGATTAGGTCAACAAGCAACAACACTGTCTGGTGGAGAAGCCCAACGTGTAAAGTTAGCAACTGAACTGTCAAAAGCTGCAAAAGACCATACAGTGTATATACTTGATGAACCAACTACAGGATTGCATTTTGAAGATATTAAAATGTTGATGTCCGTACTTCAGCGATTAGTAGATAAAGGACATACTGTTTTAGTCATCGAACACAATTTGGATGTAATAAAGTGCGCTGATTGGATTATTGATTTGGGACCAGAAGGCGGCAATGATGGAGGATCGGTTCTAGCAAGTGGTATACCAGAAAAAATAGCTAAAGTTAAAAAATCTTTTACTGGGAAATTTTTACAAAAAGTACTTTAGAATTATATAACATGGTAAAAACTAACTAGCTTATAATTTATTAAGTACTCCCTTGGCGACCCCCCTATCCATTTATTATCTTTAGTGCCCGTGTTTGAGAATATTTTTTGTTTTACCTTCGATATTTTATGACTGAAATCAATATTACAGATCCTACACCCGGTGAAGATGAAATAATCATTGAAAGATCTTTACGACCTTCTTTTTTTGATGATTTTGTTGGCCAGAGTGATGTTGTAGAGAACTTGAAGTTATATATTGATGCTGCCAATAAACGAGATGAGGCACTTGATCATGTTTTATTATTCGGTCCTCCCGGACTCGGCAAGACAACATTGGCAAACATTATTTCAAAGGAGTTGAATGTTAACCTTAAGCAGTCTTCTGGTCCAGTGATTGACCGCGCTGGGGACCTAGCAGGAATGTTGACAAATATTCAAAGAAAAGACGCGTTTTTTATTGATGAGATTCACAGGTTAAATAGTTTAGTAGAAGAATATATGTACTCAGCTATGGAAGATTTTCAGTTAGAAATTATGATTGATAGTGGTCCCAGTGCTCGTAGTGTGCAATTGAATATTGAACCTTTTACCCTTATTGGTGCCACCACGCGATTAGGTAATTTGACATCTCCTCTTAGAGATCGATTTGGAGTTGTTTTACGGGTTGACTTTTATGACCCAGATGATTTATTTCAGATCATTAATCGATCAGCCGAAATTTTAGAAGTTGATATTGATAAAGAAGGTGCGACGGAATTAGCCTGTCGTTCAAGAGGAACCCCAAGGATTGCTAACCGTATATTGAGGCGCACACGAGACTATGCCCAAATCAAAGCAAATGGTTCGATAACAAAAAGCGTGGCTCAGAAATCACTTAAATCTTTGGGTGTTGATCGCTATGGACTCGATAGTATGGACCGACAAATTTTAACGACCCTAATCGATAAATTTGATGGCGGCCCAGTTGGCATAAATTCATTGGCTGTAGCAATAAGTGAAGAAACAACCACTATAGAAGATGTTTATGAACCATATTTAATAAAGGAAGGATTTATCCAGCGGACTGCTAGAGGGCGTACTGCGCAAGAAAAAGCATATAAAATCATAGGTAAAGCATTTAACCCAAATAAACAAACAGGATTATTTAAATGATACACAAAAAGAAGAAATACAAACTGGCTGATTTTGATTACCCATTGCCAAAAAAATTCATTGCCCAATATCCATCGCAGCGCCGTGATTTGGCAAAAATGATGGTTGTACATCGTGATACAGGTGAGATTGAGCATA
>CAYYXU010000189.1:0-3000 GCA_964475645.1 uncultured bacterium
GGATTGGAGAAGTATAGTACCGGGCGATACGTCCATATATTTGTGGACTGAATACCTGCCTTTTGAGGATTTACCGCAAATCGAAAATCCGCCGGGGGGCTTTATCTATAGTTGTAATAATACGCCCTATCTGTGCACCGATGATCCCTCCGATTTTCCCGATCGCCTGCCAGCCAATGCTGGCATAGATATGCACCAGACAAATCGTGCGCTGAGAACATTGGAACTATATGGCCAGGATAAAAGCATTACCCGTGATGAGTTTATCACGTATAAATATGATAAAAAATATTCTCAAAAATCATTGGTGGTTGAAGTGTTGAAAAAATTTATCGAGGATTCCAAGACGATAAAGAAAGAATTGAAACCAGCAATAGATTTATTAAACAGCTGGGATTTTTCGGGTGATTTGGAAAATAGAGCTGCTGCACTGGCTTATATGACATTCCGTCATGTCGGATTCAATCCTGAGAAATACAACTATGATTATAATAAAATTGTGGAAAAGCTGGAAGTTGGTGTGGATTTCCTGACTACTAATTATGATCGGATAGATGTACCACTGGGAGAGGTGCAGCGTTTACGTCATGGTACGACAAACCTTCCTTTGGCTGGCGGCCCCGATATGCTCCGGGCCATTTATACAAAAAATGATGAAAATATCATGAAGGGTGTGGCTGGTGATTGCTATGTACAATTTGTTGAATGGGATGAAAATGGAAATGTTCGCGCAGAAAGTATCCATCAGTTTGGAGCCAGTACGAGCGTTGAATCCTCTACGCATTATGATGACCAGGCTGAACTATTTTCCAAAGAAATGATGAAACCTATCAGACCATAAAAAAATATTTTTCTTCATGACCAATAATAATAATCAAGTTCGATTGCTGGATGGTGCGATGGGTACAGAACTAATGCGTGCTGGACTTGACTTGCCATTGCCAATCTGGTCCGGAGATGTAAACCTTTCTCACCCTGATTATGTGCGAAAAATACATGAAGCATATTTGAATGCAGGTGCAGATATTTTAACAACAAACACTTTTCGTACTACCCCAAGAGCGTATATAAATAATGGATTTGAAGAATATGAAGCAAGACAGAGGTCCCATGATAGTCTTGAAAGAGCAGTTGAATTAGCAAAGCAATCTGCAGGGGTTGACATTATAGTTGCTGGATCTATTGCACCTCTTGAAGACTGCTATGAGCCTGATTTATTTCCTGGTGTTGAATTTGCACAAAGAGAATTCAGAGAGCTTGCCATTTGGCTTCAGGATGCTGGAATAGATGTAATATTGTTTGAAACAATGGGATCTTGGCCTGAAATAAAGACTGGTCTCTCTGTCACAGTTGATCTGCAAATACCACGCTGGTTAAGCCTGATTTTGAAAAATGGTAATACATTACTTGATGGAACTGATTTAACAAATGTTCTCTCTGACGTAAAAGATTACGGGATTGAAATGGTTTTATTAAACTGCAGCCTGTGTAGTATAACAGCGGATGCTGTTGATATACTTTTGAAGAATTGGAAAGGTCCCTGGGGTGTTTATCCAAATGTAGGTGCGGCCATGCCAACCAAGGAAGGAATGATAGAGGAAAAGTTAACCATTAAAGAATTTGTCAATGAAATCAACAAATATCTTACTTCTGGCGCCAAGGTTGTTGGTGCATGTTGCGGATCAAACCCTGATTATATCAGGGCAGCAAGAGAGGCAATTGATTTATTAGCTGAAAATTGAACTTTTGATTCCGATATATATAATTTTTGTTTAATTCATTAGATTCAGTCTATGCCTCGGATAAATTTTTTCGTTTTTACTATTACGCTTTCATTTTTACTGTTTTATCCATCCTGTAATGATAATACAGGATCAGCCACAGAATCCTGGGTGACGTTTCGAGTTGATATGGGCAGCGAAACTGTATCCGATAATGGAGTGCATATCGCTGGGACAATGCAGTCAGTAAATGGTTCTATTGAAGAAATGTTAGATTCTGATGATGATGGTGTATATGAAGTATCCCTGCCCTGTGTAATTGGCGATACAGTTCAATATTTATACCTAAATACTAATGTCCTGGGTGGGAATGCAGAAGTAATAGATAGCTTACCTTGCGCCTTATCCGGTACGGGAAACCGCTGGTTGGAAGTACCTGATACTGATACTTTAATTCTGGATATAGTATGCTACAATAGTTGCTCACCGTGCGTGGATACCACCGATGGTACAACTGCGTCTTTAGAGGATCTTTACTTATTTAAGGGTTTATGGGAATTACGAGATATATGCGTAGGGATTGACACTATCGGTTTTACGGTAGACACATTATCAGGTGATACAACTTGGGAAACTGCCAATATTGGTCCAGAACATGATTCCTTATTAATATTTTTCCCTAATTCCGGGGCCTACTTTACCTTCGGAGATTGGCAAGGAAAATGTGACAGTGAAGCTAATTCTTGTTTTTTCACTCGTACATTTGATATAGAAATTGATTCTTCTGGTGAATTATTTACTTACTCTTTTATGAATGAAGAAAATGATTCCTTTCTTGTTTATTTCACTTTGGAATTAGGTGTTGATTCGCTTAATCATTTTATTTATGACCCAACTATCTTGACAATAAATTACTTTATTCCTCCAACCTATAATTTTGCTTCAAAGACTGAAGTTTATGATAAGATTAATGATGATTTTGATAACATTCCTGATAATATACCAAATTTTACACCTGTATGTTCTGGATCAGGTCGGTCAATGCTAGATGATAGGATGTGGTTGATATATAATCCTTAACCTTATTCTTATCCTTAAATAGATTTTATTTGATCGCGCTGTGATTAAGTTTAAAAATATACTAATTCTATGTTTGGTTTTTTTCTTTGCCTGCGATAATGTAAAACTTACTCGAGCTTCAGCCCAGGATATACTTTATGCTGTACAGAAAGAGAAAGGAAAAAGGGCAGTCATGATAAATGTATGGGCAACCTGGTGA
>CAYYXU010000190.1:0-2991 GCA_964475645.1 uncultured bacterium
GAACGCAAGGGTGATACTCGAACAAACTGGATGCTCAAGAACCAAACGGAACTGTTAGACGGAACCATATATGATCTCATATTTATCGGTCAGGATTTAGCTGGAAATCAAACTGGTTTCATTACAACCCCAGATATAACCTACGATATTACGCTACCAGTATTTGCAATTCTTGATCCGATCAATGAGGCGTATGTGAATTATCTTACTTTGTCCTATGAGATATCGGAACCACTACGAGAAGGTACAATCACCTGGACAGCTCTAAACCCAGTAAAAGATCCAGAATCACCACGCATCATATCCATTAACACAGACGAAATGATCGAAGGGGTGTTTACAGATGTACTGTTAGCGAATATGACCAATCTTGTTGATAGTGTTACCTATAATCTAGAAATGAAAGGTGCGGATCTAGCTACTAATGTGGGTATACCATTTAAGGTTACTTCTGTACACTATGATTTTTCACCGCCAATCATAACACTTACCCATCCTTCATATAATACATATCAATCAAAAACGTTTCTCAATTACGAACTATCAGAAGATTTACTTTATGGCCAGGTATCCTGGTTACAGCTTTATACAAGAGGTGTAACTCCAGATACCGCTATATTACAAGGCAATGAACTACTAGCTGGCATACATGATACAACAACGTTTGCCGCAAAAGTAAAACTCAAGGATGGGGCCAGTTATGATCTGATTTTTGATGCCTATGACCTGGCTAAAAATGAAGCTGTCGCCGCACGTATTTCCAACGTGACTTACGATTTTACACTACCAGAAATAGAATTACAGTATCCTGCAACTCTTTCAGCGGTAAATAACACGAGTTTATCCTATACTATTAGCGAATTCCTGCTTGAAGCCACAGTATCCTGGACTTGGGTAGATGGCGTATTAGATATGCAAGAACATATTTACCCGCTTGAACCTTTCGAGCGGGAACCAGGTGAAAAACAATTTATCATGCTAACAAACGAACCGGATCTTGTTGATGGTGCATATTATGATATAACAATAATTGGAAAAGATCGAGCAGGCAACCTATCTAACAAAGCCACGTCAAAAAATGTAAAATATGATATAACACCGCCAATAATATCCATAGCCAATCCTGGTCCTAACGTATTTATAACATCTACTCAGATTGCGTATGATTTATCTGAGGATATGAGCAGTATTACGGTGCGTTTCGAGTATAGTGGTGGTGATTATGATTTAGGTTCACCACATATCTATAGCATAAGCGGTGAGGAACTTAAAATAGGTGCCCATACCATTGAGCCCGAGTTTACGCCTGAACTTATGGAAGGCACTCAATATACACTTACACTCAGTGGCGAAGACTTGGCTAGTAATGCTGGGCAACCGGCAATCGTATTAGGCGTCGTTTATGATGCAAATCCGCCAGTGTTGGCCCTGAATACGCCAATGCCTGATAGTTTTATAAAAGAAACAAGAATTAGTTACTCAATCAATGAATCGTTGGCAGAGGCTACTTTGTTATGGGAAGCAATAGCAGGAACTGATGATCCCAACGCACCACACAGGATAATTTTCACAGAGAAGGAACGAAAAAAAGGTACCTATATCGATACGATCTTAACTGCTCAAACGACTCTGCAGGACAGTACAGTATATCGAGTATCATTTTTTGGTAGAGACCCAGCAAGTAATGAGAGTAATATGGTGATTAATGATCGGGTGACATATGATATTAGTCCACCAATTTTAACTATCATTTCACCAGGAAATAATCATTATACACCCAGTACAAACATCAATTATTCAACGTCGGAAGACCTGCGCAGTGTGCGGATTATTTATGTCGGTACCAGTGCTGAGCGAATACGTTTGACAACTGAAGTGACTATCACACCTGAAGGTTTAACCGCTGGTGTACATAATTCGGATGATTATGCACAGGCGGATCTGCGGGACAGCTCTACCTATATGATCGGTTTTGAAGCCCAAGATTTAGCGGGAAATTTTGCCAACCCAGTTGGCCTATATAATTTTCACATTGATCGAACATTGCCTGTATTTACTGATATATCCCCGCAGTCAAATACTTATTCTAATAATCCTATATTCGAGTTCACTCTATCAGAGGATCTATACTATGGGAAGGTAATTTTTACTGAACAAGCTGGTTCGTTGGATCCTGGTAGAACAGTGGAATTTGAAATGGATTCGGTTGATCTTTCAAAGGGATTCCATGCTCGGGATACATTGGAAAATCAATTGCCACTGGTAGATGGTGCTGTTTATACAATTCAGTTGGCAGGTCAAGATATTGCCAATAATTGGAACGATACAACATTGATCACAGATTACCATTATGATATTACACTACCGGTTACGATAATACTGGACCCACTGGATAGTTCATTTATCAATACAAACGCAGTTACGATTAATAATAGTGAGAACCTATTAGCTGCTGACATGTATTGGATTGACCCGCAGGGTGCCGCTAAAAAGGTTGCACTGCGCACTAGGGACCTTGCTATTGGGGAAAACCGCTTAATCATGTATGCCATATCCTTGAATGAGAACACTCATTATGACTTATTGTTTAATACTATAGATCTGGCTGGTAATACCAACCAAAGTGTGATCAGGGAAGGAATTATATATGATGTTACTCTACCAAAATTGACTATAACTAAACCTACCAATAGTAGTTATATCAATAACAAAGCAGTCAGTTATATAATCAGTGAGCCGCTGATACAAGCAGAGGTCACATGGGAAATCAAAACAGGGATTGATACCTTGAGTCCGCACCGGATTGAACTGGCAGCGAATGATATGACACAGGGAGTTCATGATTCCACGCTTTTTTCAATATTACCTGATGTTACTGATGGATCCTGGTATGATTTGACTATGGCCGGTATTGATAGAGCCGGTAATCAGTCAGAGATTAATCGGATTAGTCTCGTAAAATATGATTTTACCTACCCAATATTTTCTGAT
>CAYYXU010000191.1:0-2971 GCA_964475645.1 uncultured bacterium
TCAGAGTGATGGGGAAAACAGAACCAGCACAAGTGTATGAATTGATTGCCGTGGCAGGGAAGGAAACAGAACAGGATAAATCAATTTTAAAGGCTTATCATGAAGCGCTTGAATTATACCGCAAACAGGACTGGGATAAGGCTCAAGATGCATTTAAGGCTGCTGATGAACTTGAAGATATGTTTCCCGGCCGTAAAACAAACCCCAGCCGTGTATATATACCCCGCTGTGATCATTGGAAATCCAACCCTCCTGGAGATGATTGGGATGGCGTCTGGACTCTTACATCTAAGTAAATCCTATAACCCTGCTTGATCGTATGCCCGGCGGCACACATGAATACATACAGGATCCACGGAACGAAAATGTTCTGATCTATATTAATGGTGAGATCCTACCCCGCCCGGAAGCAAAAGTATCGGTTTTTGACAGTGGATTTTTATTGGGAGACGGTGTCTGGGAAGGTATCCGCTTACACAATGATCAGTTGGTGTTTTTAGAAGAACATATTGAGCGTCTATATTCAGGTGCAGCAGCTATTGGAATGGATATTGGCATGCATAAAAATGATCTGGTTGAAAAAATTCATAAAACGTTGGCTGCGAATGATATGCATTCTGATATCCATTTACGCCTGATTGTTTCCCGCGGATTGAAAACTACACCTTATCAGCACCCGAAGGTTAATGTTGGGGGACCAACTATTGTAATTATTCCTGAATATAAAATTGTAACTGAGGATTCAAAATCCAAGGGACTAACATTAGTGTCAGTTACAACAAGTAGATCTTCGGAAGCCACTCAGGATCCTAAAATAAATTCGCTTAGTAAATTCAACTGTATTCAGGCCTGTATTGAGGCAGACAGGATGGGTGGAGACGAAGGCCTGATGCTGGATATACATGGATATGTTTCTACCTGTAATTCAACAAATTTTTTCATTGTGCGCGATTCAGAAGTTTGGACTTCCACTGGAGAATATTGTCTGAATGGTGTGACCCGCGGAGCCATTATTGATTTATGTAAGGCAAATAATATCACTGTACTGGAAAAGAATTTTCTGACAGATGATGTTCATACAGCTGATGAAGCATTTGTCACGGGCACATTTGCTGGGGTTCTCCCAGTAACAGAAATTGATGAACATGTTCTCTCGAACGGTCAGAGGGGTCAGCTTACAAAAAAGCTGCAGGATCTCTATCGTAGTGAAATTGATAAACGTTACCCCGGTAAATAATTATTGATGGACCAAGTACGGATAGCCATGTGGTCCGGACCGCGGAATATTTCCACTACTATGATGCGGTCTTTCAGCAGCCGGTCTGATACATTTGTTTCTGATGAGCCATTCTATGCCTGCTATTTGCAGCGTACCGGACTCCAGCATCCTGGTCGAGAAGAGATTCTACGCTCTTGTAAACAGGATTATCATAGTATTATTAACGATATAACTTCACCAATACCCTCAGGGAAAAATGTATGGTATCAAAAACACATGGCTCATCATTTGGAGCCCGGTGACAGCTTGGACTGGACAAAAGGATTGATAAATTGTTTGCTTATTCGCACACCCGCAGAAGTGATATCCAGCTTTTCAAAGAAAAACGAACTGAACGATGAAAAAGAACTGGGTTATCTACAGCAAATTCAATTATACAGATATCATAATAATGAACTGCCAGTGGTTGACGCCAAGGATATACTACAAGATCCAAAGAGTATACTTAGTAAACTTTGTTCTAAATGTGGTATCCCCTTTGAAAAAGGAATGTTATCCTGGTCAGCAGGCCCACATACCGCTGATGGTGTTTGGGGCAAATACTGGTACGATCAATTATGGAGTACAACCGGTTTCAAACCTTATGTACAAAAAGAGGTAACCGTGCCTAGTGCACTTTCTGCCATGGTTGACCGGTGTATGCCTATTTACAACGAATTATACCAAGCCCGGATCACGGCAAATAAAAAATGAATTTTATCCTGTTTTATCTTTAACCATTTTTTATGAATTTCTACTATGGAATTCAATCGATTGGCCACCCTTTGTAAAAAGGGTGGCCAATTTTTATACGAAGCTTTTTTTCTAGAATTCTATCTCATACTTTTGAACTGGAGGGGTTTTGGATACTGATAAACCAGCGGTATTATTACTGGAAGATGGCCGAGCATTTCATGGGTTCACATTCGGACATGGGGGCGAAACATGCGGTGAGATCTGTTTTAATACGGGCATGTCAGGCTACCAAGAGATACTCACTGATCCTTCTTACTGTAAGCAGATCGTTACAATGACTGCACCTCATATTGGAAATTACGGCGTCAATCCTGAGGACATTGAATCTGATCGAATCCAGGTTGCCGGTTTCATTATTAAAGAAGAAACGATCATTCCTTCCAATTGGCGCTCGGCCCAATCCATTGGCAATTATCTTCGCGATCAGGAAATCGTAGGCATGCAGGGGATTGATACGAGGGCCTTGACACGTCACATACGAGACCAGGGTGCTATGAATTGTATTATTTCAGCCGTTGATCTAGACATAGATAGCCTTACAAAGAAATTGAGTCAAGTGCCTTCTATGTCTGGATTGGATCTAGCGCAGGAAGTAACCACTAGAAAACCATTTCATTGGAATAAAAATGGAAGTAAGAAAAAGCATAAGGTTGCGGCCATTGATTTTGGTATCAAGCATAACATACTCAGGCTACTAGAAGATCATGACTGTGATATAACTGTTTTACCTGCCAATACATCCGCACAGGATATAATAGATTGTAATGTGGATGGAATATTTTTAAGCAATGGCCCCGGGGATCCTGCTGCTGTTACTTACGGTGTGGATATGGTTAAAGAAATACTGGGCCATAAACCGATCTTTGGCATTTGTCTTGGTCACCAGATCCTTGCCTTGGCACTAGGTGCAAAAACCTTCAAGCTTAAGTTTGGACATCGCGGAATTAACCATCCTGT
>CAYYXU010000192.1:0-2947 GCA_964475645.1 uncultured bacterium
CAGCAGTGGCAAACTTTTTGGGTTATGATGTTAGCTGGGGATGGCTTGGATTAACTGTCTTAGGCGGATGTCTCCTCCACATCGGAACCAATACGGCAAACGATTATTTTGATCACACCAGCGGAACCGATGAAGCAAATTATAATTATATGGTTCCTTTTTCCGGTGGCAGCCGTAGTATCCAAATGGGACTTATTTCATCCAGAGGTATGCTTATTGTTTCCTTAGTTGCATTTGCTTTGAGCGCGGTTGTTGGTGTTCCCTTGATTCAAAAAGCAGGTATGGATGTGTTATGGCTTGGTCTAATTGGATTCGCATCTGGATTTTTCTATACCGCACCGCCATTCAGATTCGCTTCGCGCAAAGGATTAGGTGAATTGTTGATTGGATTGAATTTTGGCCCCCTCATGGTAGCAGGTAGCGCTTTAGTACAAACCGGTAAGATTCTTCCGGAAGCTTTATTAGCTGGAATACCGATCGGATTACTCGTAGCCGCAATTGTATATGTGAATGAATTTCCGGACCACGATGGAGATAAAGCCACTGGCAAGAATACGCTTATTGTAGTTTTTGGGCCCGAAAAAGCCAGGCTCGGTTATGTGTTCTTGGTCGTCAGCGCATTTGTCAGTATTATAGTAATGGCGCTCAATGGAACATTCCCAAAGCTGTCATTGATTGCGCTCCCAGCAGCTTATTTTGGTGTTCGAGCTATTCAGACCCTCTACAAATATTATAATGATCGACTGTTGATCCCTGCAAATGCCGGTACAATCAACATGCACCTGGTAACAGGATTACTATTCTGTATTGGTATCTGGCTCGGTTAATCCGCTGATTTTTCGCTACTTATAGATAAGGATATATCTGAAAGGATAAAGACCTTCGTCTATTTCAGGTACATGATTTTTCGCGTTTGCTGGTAGCTAGGAGTCAATAGTTGTATAAAATAAACTCCCGTTGGGAATTCAGCTGCATTCCATTGTAAATAATGAAACCCGGGCGGAAATGTAGCTGCGGCTAAATCATCCACTTTTTCACCCAGGATATTATAAACAGAAATCTGGGTTAATTCTTTATGTTGTAGTGCAAAATTAATGGTAACAGCCGGATTAAAGGGGTTGGGATAGCACTTCTGAATCCCAGGTCTGTCAGGAACAATTATTTCATCCAAGGATAGAGTAGTCAATTCGGATAGCGCACTATTTAACACTGCCAAAAAATCATTGCCAAAAGGTGGCATTATATAACCTCTGGCAGTATAAATAACCTCCATTTCATGATTAATCAACACATGATGAGGAACAGTCCCCCTGGTATACATATCTCTAATATCGGACTGACTATCATCCAATATGGGGTATGTAACGCCAAATGATTTTTTCCAATTTTTACATTCTATTGTTTCTCTCCAGCCATTGCCCACACCAATCGTAGCTAACCCTGCATCTGTAAATTGGTCCGAAATTGTTTGAGTATAAGCAGCCTCCAATTGACAGCTGCGACTAGTTGAGTTAAAAAATACTAACCATATAACATGATAATTCCCGCCATTTTCTATACCATTAAAATCATATAGTGAAATGGTTTGATTCCCATCCGGGCATAATGATCCTGAAAAATCAGATACAGAATCCCCTGCCTTGTATATTTGAGCAGCCAAGGTCGATATTACCAGAGAAATTGCTATTACGATATTCTTCAAAACGTCTATTTTTCTTTGGAAATCACTCTAAGAATATAATCTTACACTAAATTTGTATTGGAAAAAACTGTTTTTTCGTTGACTAGGTGGAACTAAATCTCTAATCGGACCGATAATGTTGGTGTTAATCCGAGCATTACTATATCCGTAGCAATAAATGGGTCAGCTGTGAGATTATAGGATCTGTGACTAATATTCCGTTGATTAAACAAATTAAATATTGATATACCAATATCCCAATTTTTAGCTAATAATCGAAGCGATCTTGTCAGGCTCATATCAATACGATGTACTATTGGCAAACGTTTACTATTTCTCGTCCCAACATCTGCAACAAGGGTATAATTTGCATTTTCATTTTCCCGTATCATCAGGTTATTATTTGGGGTATATACGCGCCCAGATGAAATAAGGCCAGTTACAGCCATGTTCCATGGTCCCAATGACCAAATTATTGCTGATTTTAGTTCATGGGTTCTATCATGATCAGCAAGGAAAGTTTTTCCGCCGTTCAGATCGGGGAATTCGCATTCTACAATTCCATAATTATAAGCTGCCCAACCGCGTAAATAACCATCCTTTTTACGTACTAATAATTCTAATCCCTTTGCTGTCCTACTGCCTTTGAATACCAAAGTGCTGGTTTCTTCTATGTAAGTATCAACTGGAAAAACCAGCTGTGAAAAATCAATAATATTATCCATAACATTGTTATAAATATCTAATCCGATAAATATTTGTGGTGTATCATATTCAATACCTAAGCTTATTTGCTGCACAGCCATCGGATCTGCATCATCATTAGGCAACAACCATACAAATTTGCTTCCATTAGTAATCAAATCGTTACTAAACCTGTTCAGAAATTGGTGTGTTATACCGGTTGACGCTTTAAAGAATAATTCATCTGTAAAACGATAAAATACTGATAGTCTTGGATTAAAATAACTTACACTACTTTTGCTGAACCGGGATGTGCGCAGACCCATAAGGATTTCTAAACCTGGAAATGTAGCCCATCTGTCTTGAAAATAACCTTCGAAAAGATTACCATTAATATCCTGATCAATTAAAATGACCGAATCACCTAATTGTACAGAATAATTTGTTTTATATATCGTTGTAGAGACCCCAGCTTCCAAATTATGGCTTAGACCAACATTCCAGTTTACATTCATTCGTGCGGTTTGATCTTCGATTTGATTATTATCCTGAGAAAGGTAAGCAGGAGTTTTTACGCTATCG
>CAYYXU010000193.1:0-1182 GCA_964475645.1 uncultured bacterium
GTGACCGGGGCTTGATTAAACCTTTTTGTGTGGTTTGCAGGTATACGAAAACATCACTTTAACCACACGCCTGCAATGGGGCAATTTATAATATTATTAAAATACCAAATTCTTGATCATACCAATCATCATATTCCCCAGATTAATGGCAAAATAAATATGGCAGATATCCAGAAAATAACCGCAAGAGGTAAGCCTACTTTTATATAATCGATGAATTTATAACCACCGGGACCGTAAACCATGAGATTTGTCTGATAGCCTACAGGAGTAATGAATGAAGCTGATGCCGCAAACGCAACAGCAAAAATAAAAGTCCTTGGTTCGAATCCCATTTGCTGACTAACCGCTAGTGCGATAGGTGTCATAATTATGGCAGTAGCAGCATTTGATGAAACTTCTGTAAGAATCATGGTGATTAGATAAATGAGGGCCAACAAAACCCGGGGCTGCCATTCAGAGGGTGTTAATTGTACAACTGAGGTAATTAATCCACCAATCCAATCCGCCGTACCGGAAGATTGGATCACAGTCCCAACAGGTATCAAAGCAGCAATCAGCACAATCACCTTCCAATGAATAGACTGGTAACTTTCCTGCGGTGTGAGAACACCAAAAACTAACAGAATAACAACACCAGTCATGGCACTTTTTACAATGGGCATGATTCCAAGTGCGGTGAAAGTTATGGCACCCAAGATAACAACAATTGTCATCCACCAAAATTGCTGTTTACGCAGTTCAGCTTTCACTTCTCCCAACACGATGAAATCACCACTTTTGGAGAGTCCTTCTATTTTATTGACTGGGCCATATACCAAGAGAGTATCAAAGGCATTTAGAATAATATTGGCGATTTTTTTTCGAAAAATGGTCCCCTCACGGCGAATGGCCAAAATAAACGCACCGAAACGGCGTCGGAAATTGGCAGTCATTAAACTATTACCGATTAAGTTTGATTGATCTGATAATAAACATTCAACCAATACATTGTCTTCCTGTTCCAGTTCCTTTTGGGTCAGCTTTTCATCTGTTAATAAGCTAACTTTTTCTACCTCCTTCATCCGTAGAAAATTCTCCAAGGTGCCCCGGACAAATAAAACATCACCTGCTTTCAATTTCTTTCTGCGAATATTCCGGGATATCAGTTCCTTATTATCTCTGTAAATACTCAGAACCATT
>CAYYXU010000193.1:1192-2936 GCA_964475645.1 uncultured bacterium
AAGTGTTGCCCACCAGAGGAGACTTCTTCGATATTCTCATTTCCGTTAGGTAACCTCCAAGATGATAACTCCTAGTTAAACTGGAGGTAATACTGCGTGATGGAAGAATTTTGGGTGCAATAATCACTATATAAATCAAACCGATTCCCAACAGGATCAAACCATATTTAGTGAATTCAAACATACCCAAAGGTTTTACGTCTCCACTGGCAGAATAAATGGAATTCACCAGTAAATTTGTGGATGTACCCACTAGGGTTAGAGTGCCTCCCAGAATTGCGGCATAACTTAATGGGATCAGTAATTTAGAGGGGCTTATTTTAAATTTTTGTGCCATCCGAATGGTAACAGGAATAAAGATAGCTACAATAGCCGTATTGTTTACAACAGCAGAAGCAAATCCAATTGCCAGGAGATAAACAGTTTTACCAAGAGACTTTGATTGACTGGTCAGTCGATTAATACGCACAACCAAATATTCCAAAAGCCCAGTTTTTTCAAGTGCATGACTCAAAATGAATAGCAAAGCAATGGTGATTACAGCTGGGTTAGAGAAACCAGATATGGCTTCTGAAGGACTTAAATATCCAAGAAGCAGTAATATGGTCAGTAGCAATATAGCTGTTACATCAATACTGAATAATTCTATAACAAATAGCACAAACCCGCAGGCCAAGAGGGCAAGGACAATAGCAATAGAGAACGTCATTGTAAGTGATTTGAAATAGTAAAGCTGGAAACGAAAGTATTTTCAACTGTTAACAAAATGGTATCTCCGTCATTATATCTAATTTTTGCAAATTTACGACATCATTCCCACTGACTGCATCTTATAAAATAGCATTACACTGTGTGTAAGTTTTATTATTTGACCCCACCTCCGGATATGGTGCTTTTGGGTCAGGGAAATTAGGTTGAGATTTTTGAATTGATGTGTAGGTGATGAGATTTTAAGGCTGATTTAGACACCTCCCTTAGTATGGCCCCCTAAACTTCTCATAATAATACTTATTTCCGGGGACAAAGGGTATTTATATTGGTAAAAATTAATGAATGCAAGTGATATGCAAGCAAAAATGGCTGATATTAGCTGATCAGTCTAATAAATAACTGACCGTTGATTAACACGATATAAAAAGCAAAAAAACCTTACCACGACGAGAATAAAGGTTCAATTTTAATGTACCGCGGAAAGGACTCGAACCTTCACACCCAGAGGGCACCAGATCCTAAATCTGGCGTGTCTACCAATTCCACCACCGCGGCATAAAATCGGGAGAGAAAATTACATAATTCTTGTAATAAAAAAGCCCCGCAAGATTGCGGGGCTTTTCCTAGTTGAATATTGAATCCAATTATTTTATCAATATCATTTTCCGGTTAAAGACGTGATCGTCTGCCTGAAGTCTGTAAATGTATACACCGGCGCTCACCGGGTTGCCAAAGTTATCGGTAGCATTCCATACCGCTAAGTGGCGGCCAGCAGGCTGCATTTCATTGATAATATTTTTGATCATTCTACCCATAAGGTCATAAACCTGCAACCGAACATTTGCTTCACCTGCCAAGTCATATGTAATTATGGTAGATGGATTGAATGGATTAGGATAGTTTGGATACAAGGAAAATTCGGCTGGTATCGGTTTTTCATCCCCTGCTGAAAGTCCAGAGAGAAAAAATTGACCAAAACCACTATTAACGGATAAGATAGGACCAGCGTTCACATCTCCTGCTGATACTGACG
>CAYYXU010000194.1:0-2926 GCA_964475645.1 uncultured bacterium
AGCAATTCCTTCCAATTCCTTCTGCGCATGGCAAAACAGACACCCATACCTGATATAATAAATAGCAGTGGGATACGCCAGATATTGATTAGACCCATTACCAGCCAGATAGCTTCTACTGGTTGCGCGCTTTGTATGAAATAGATATAGTAGGCCCAGGGCTGAAAAACAACACTGATATGGTAAATAATCAACAGGCCCAGAGCCAGGACCCTTAACCAATCAACATCGTAACGCCTAATAATTCCACTCCTTCTTATAATTCATAATTAAATATATTACCAAGATTTCTCTCTAGTAATTATAATAAATATTAACAATTACTATACAATACCAATAAAGCACTTTTTATGCATATTTTCCTTTCAGCATTGTTTATTATTAGCGCCTAATTTGATGAAACTATTCCTGTATATACCTTTCATTTTTACACTTTTTGTTTATGCCCAGGAAACGGCAACAATAAGCGGCTTTGTTCGTGATGAAGCTACTGGTGAGCCCCTTTCTTATGCGAATGTCTTCATAAAAGATAGCAACATCGGTGGAATCACAAACCTGGATGGCTATTATGTATTAACCAGGATACCAGCGGACTCCGGTGAAATAGTTATTTCCATCATTGGTTTTGCAATGGTCACCCAGGAATTTGAAATTGAAGCCGGTCAAAATCTGCGCCTTGATTTTCGATTGCAGCAAACAGTGCTCGAAGGGCAAGCGGTGGATGTCTTTGGCGAAGCGCAGAAAATGCGGCAGTTGGTCGAGCCCAGTAGGATAAGTCTCGATCTACGGACCCTCCAGTCTGCGCCGGCCTTTATTGAACCCGATCTTTTTCGTACTGTACAGTTGCTCCCTGGTGTACAAACGCTAAATGATTTTTCCAGCGCCCTATACGTCCGGGGCAGTACACCTGATCAGAACCTGATTATGCTGGATGGAATAACCGTTTATAATCCCTATCATTTGGGGGGCATTTTTTCCACGTTTAATACAGATGCCATTAAAGAAGCTGATTTTCATGCCGGGGGGTTTCCAGCCCGTTATGGAGGCCGCATGGGGGCCATATTGAATGTAATTAATCGTGAAGGGAATACGGAAGAATTTGAAGGACACGCTAATATTTCCCTTATTTCCAGCAAAGTGTTGTTGGAAGGTCCCCTGCCTAAGTATAAAGGGTTGAAGGGATCTTGGATGATTGCCGGTCGTCGAACATACTTTGATCAATTTTTTAATGCTTTATGTGGATCAGAATGTGATGAAGAAGGTTTCAAATTCCCCTATTTCTTTTATGACTATCAAATGAAGGTCAATGTGGACTTGAGTCAGGATCACCGCCTTACCTATAGCCGTTTTTATGGCGATGATATACTGGATTTTAATTTCCGTCCTCGGACATATGAAGACTATGATATTATTTCCGATTATTATGAAGAGTCCAAAGAATCCTTTGGTATTAATTGGCCTTGGGGTAATCATACCAATAGCCTGACCTGGCGCTGGCTCATCAGTCCTCAGTTGGTAGCACGTACGTTTGTGGCTAACAGCCGTTACCGTTTTCATTTTGATATGGATATAAAGTCTGAAGGTAATTGGTCAATGGGCAATGAAACTGGTTCTTATATGGATCACTTTACCTTTGACTTTTACGATGTAGTGGATGATAAAACGCTGGAAACAGAACTTTCCTGGCATGGTCTTAAAAACCATCAACTCATGGGTGGCTTACAGGTGAAACAGGTGGATTATGATCTGGGCATGGAATTCGAATACGAAAATCTGGATACGATCTTTTATGCCAAACCATTGGAAATGAAGGATCAAACGGTTGAGACTTCAATATTTTTGCAGGATAAATGGGACATTACACCAAAACTTGCTGTTCAGCTGGGAGCTAGGGTTATGGATTATTCACTCCACGATGATCTCTACCTTGATCCTCGCTTTGGATTAAAATATCTGATCCAGCAGGATCTATCACTCAAATTCTCCTTGGGTCGTTATCATCAATTTTTAACAATTGCTAATCCGGAAGATGAAACAATGCGAATAATCGATTTTTGGCTGGGAATACCTGCTGATCGGGCTGCACCATGGGCAGATCACGCTATACTAGGGGTGGAATATTTATCTGCGGATAATTGGCTATTACGGGCGGAAACTTATTATAAGCATTTTGAGAACCTAATCACCCTGAACCAAGGCCAACAGGTTACTGAGGATGATGATCAAGTTACCACCACTCCATTTAATGAATTTTATGATACCAGGGCTTATGCCTACGGGTTGGAAATTTTATTCAAAAAGACTGCAGGACGAAGTCGTGGTTGGATAGGATATACATACGCAAAAACGATGAAACATATTCAAAAACATGGCTGGTATTTTCCATTATATGATCGCACTCATACATTAAATATTGTTGGTGACATAATCATATCCATAAAAAATAACGTCCACTTTAGTACTGCGGTACAGGCATCTAGCGGTCAACCATTTACACCACCAATCGGACGGTATGATCATTGGCAAGCTGATCATGATCCTTACATGCCTGCCTGGTATTGGGATGAAGAATTACTTGTTGGGCGAAAAAACTCGGAACGATTGCCTTTCTATTTCAGGCTGGACGTTGGCCTGAAACAGAAAAAATCAATATTCGGGATTCCATATGAACGCTATCTTCAATTAGTCAACGTGACCAATCATGTTAATCCACTAACATATCAATATCAGGCTAAGGAAAATCGACTAACAGGTGAAACATTGGGTCTAGAGCGGGCTGCTGTACCCATGTTTCCGTTCTTTCTCACAGCTGGATATAGGATAGAACTGTAATGCGTTTCATTATTATTAGTTTGCTTAGTTTTACCTTATTTGGTTGCCTCAGTTTAGCACCGGAACTGGAATGGGAAGATGTAACGTCTGATCA
>CAYYXU010000195.1:0-2918 GCA_964475645.1 uncultured bacterium
GCTACAAAAATTCGTTTATTTGCAAGCGGATTTTTATTTACCAGAGATTTGCCCGTACAGTACCGAACCTATTTAAGTGGTTCTATCGACCCTGATTTTGAAAAAAATATTCTTGATCGAACAGGAAATAGCGAAACAATCCAAGTATTGTCCCACATTTTTTATGATAGTGGTCCAGGTTTACGTGGACTTGTGAAAGATGAAGAAGGTAGACCGTTGGCAACCAAAAAAATGGCTTGGTCGTTACGTATAAATCAAGAATTACCCTATATACCAGGTGATATTTTCTTTGATATTGGCGGTATTACGGAAGAGAAAAGTCCTTTTATAGTATCCGGTTTACAATTTGGCCCGTTTTTGTTACCTTTTTACCAAAGCTGGGAATTAGAGCATAAATTTCCTAATAACGGTCGGTGGATATTGGACAGATTACGGTTGGATTTCAATGTATCACTACCCTTTGGATTTAATATTTAGATTTAATTAAAAACTAAGGTTCATTTTTTTTAAAACAAATTAAGCGTAAATTCCACGCGTAAATTTTCTGGTAATCCGAGAATATTTCAAAGCGGGGGCAATCAATCTTATGAAATGGGATAAAAATACATTTGTTGCTGATATGCGTGAAAAATGTAGCCGTGAAGTAGCGAAAATTGGTAACGATATATGTGAATTCTCAGAAAACCATGCAGCAGATATTTCTTGGGGTCGTGGAAATGATCATGGAACATTGACCTACCGTTGCGATTCTGATTTTGGCTTACTTCCTTTATTCCATATGACCAGCGAAGGTCAATTAAATTTGCAGATTAATTTCCTACGTAGCAAGAATGTCACTAAACAAGTCTTGAGAGATATTATAGTCAAACTTGAATCGATATTTCTTGTTGAATTCGATGAAGAAATGTATCCTACGGATACATTTGAACCAATGAATGAATTATTCCATACATCAAATCAGGTAGAGAAATTTCTAAAGGCGATCGAAGGTTGTACCTACAGATTGAAACAATAATAACCATAACAAGATCTAAACCAATGACCCTGCAAAACATAACGCAGGGTTTTTTTTATCCTATTTTTAAAGGGCAATAAGTGGGTTTTTCACTATTATTGTTTTCATTAATATTATTCTTTATCATCATATTAGCTGCATTTATTGGCAAGCAGAAAAATAATGATGATCCTTATGAAGGTTTATCCATTGATGAATGGAATTGCCCGGAATGTGGGTTTTTCGTACAGGCGGGAAATAGATGCATCTATTGTGGTTACACCCAAGATAATAAATAATCAATATGCATAATTCAATTAGTGTTATTATACCGGTTTACAATAGGTATACTCTAATTGAACGGGCCATCAAATCTGTACTAGGGCAGACACTGCTCCCGGATGAAATCATTGTAATAGATGATGGTTCTACTGATGGAACGGATAAGATTATTAAAAATAATTATCCAGATATAATCTTATTAAAACAAAAGAATAGAGGGGTCAGTTGCGCAAGAAATAATGGGATTATTAATGCAAAAGGAACCTGGATAACCTTATTGGATTCAGACGATGAATGGTTACCGGAAAAACTTGAGAAACAATCACAGGCTATTCAGATTAATTCGAATAACAAAATTTGCCACACGGATGAGGTTTGGATACGGAATGGCGTACGGGTCAACCCTATGAAAAAGCACCGCAAATACGGTGGGAATATTTATAAATATTGTCTTCCGCTGTGCGTCATGTCCCCTTCATCAATAATGATTCATAAAGATATTTTTAAAGATGTTGGACTCTTCGATGAAAATTTCCCAGTTTGTGAAGATTATGATTTGTGGTTGCGTATATGTTCACGGTATCCTGTGCTTTATTTACAGGAAAAATTGATCAAAAAATATGGCGGACACGATGACCAATTATCGCGGCGATATTGGGGGATGGATCGGTTTCGCATTCAGGCGTTGGAAAAAATGATCAATGAGCCAGTTTTATCAGAAAATGACCGGATGGCAACGGTAACTACAGCCATAAATAAGGCTAAAATATTGCAAAAAGGACTTGTAAAGCATAGTCACAAAGAAGAAGCGGAAAAAATGACAAAAAAGTTAGCAGAATTAGAGACCTTATATCATTAATGTTTTCAATGTATTTTTCATGAATATTTAAATTCACTCGCTGTGCGAATATATATACCTATAATCATATCTATTTTGAGTACGCACTTATGCAGTCAGAATTTGCCGCGTAATCTTACTGGTGAAGAACAAAGTCGTTTGCATGAAATAGGTATCAATAGGACCATTACTGATCCACCGGACAGCATTGTCTATACCCCAGCAGAATTTGATTCCGTAACTGGTGTGATTTTTGCCTGGGAAGCCTATCCAACACTGTTGACCGATTTGATTAAAGAGGTTGCAGAAGATGATACTGCATGGGTAGTTGTTGATAACACAAGTGAACAAAACTCGGTGAGTAATACTCTTTCTAATGCTAACGTAAATATGGATCGCGTAGTTTTCCAAGTAATAGAGACTAACTCAGTATGGGTTCGGGATTATGGCCCATGGTGGATAATTGAACCAGAAAATTCCCTGGCAATAATTGATCTGGTTTATAATCGACCCCGTCCATTAGATGACACATATCCGGAATCAGCCGCAGGATATTTTGGTATCAATTATTATGGTTTAGGACTCATTGAAGCAGGCGGAAATATGCTATTGGATGGACAAGGAGCTGTAATCGTTTCAAACGTTATTTTTGATGGAAGTCAAGGATTCGATCCTACTCTAACCCAAGATCAACTGGAACAATATTTTCTGGATTATTTTGGCGTTCATAAAGTTATAGTTACACCGCATTTAATAAATGATGGTACGGGACATATTGATATGTTTGTTAAACTAATTAATGAT
>CAYYXU010000196.1:0-2905 GCA_964475645.1 uncultured bacterium
CGTGATTTGGCAAAAATGATGGTTGTACATCGTGATACAGGTGAGATTGAGCATAAAAAATTCTCAAACCTACCAAGTTATTTCAGAAAGAATGATTTGTTTATCATGAACAATACAAAAGTTTTTCCTGCACGATTATTTGCTAACAAAGATCGTACTGATGCTCAGGTAGAAGTATTTTTGCTTCGCGAATTGGAAAACGATCTTTGGGAGGTTATGGTTCGACCTGCTCGAAAAGTAAGAATCGGAAATAAACTTATGTTTACAAAAAATGTTTATTGTGATGTAATTGATAATACTATTTCTGGTGGCCGCGTTGTCAGGTTTGAATATGATGGTGATGATATATATGGTATTATAGATCGTATTGGTCAATCGCCCCTTCCACCATACATTAAAAGAGATGCGGAGCCGTCTGATAAAGTGAGGTATCAAACCGTATATGCTGACCGTCGTGGAGCTGTTGCTGCGCCGACAGCAGGCCTGCATTTTACCGATGGTCTTATCAAGAGAATCAAAGATAAAGAAATAAAAATGGAGTACACAACTTTACATATAGGATTAGGTACGTTTCGCCCCGTACAAGTAGAGGATCTCAACCGCCATCAAATGGATTCTGAATACTTTGAAGTGTCGCCTGTGACAGCTTTAGCTATAAATGAAGCTAAAAAGAAAAGGCGTAAAGTAGTGGCTGTAGGTACGTCTGTGGTACGTTCACTGGAAACGGTAGTTGTGTCTGGATTTCAAGTCACACCAAAAAGAGGTTGGACAGACAAATTTATTTATCCACCATATGATTTTAAAATGGTTGATGGATTGATTACCAATTTTCATCAACCAAAAAGCACATTGTTAATGATGGTTTCTGCTTTTGCTACAAGGAAATTGATTATGAAGGCCTATCGCGAAGCAAAAAAGCATGATTATCGCTTTCTAAGTTATGGTGATGCAATGCTTATTATCTAATGCCTAATTCATCATCGAGAGTAGGAGCGGTTATTCCTTCTGCAGGGCAGGGGGAACGCTTTGGCAATAAAAAGCAGTTCAAACCGCTGGGCCGACGCCCGCTCCTTTTTCATACATTAACTCCATTCCTGAAATGTGATGATATTGCTGAGATCGTAGTGGTAATTCCCGAAGAAGACTTGGAAAAGATATCCCGGGAGCTGGTATCCTTTACATCTGCAAAACCTGTCAAAACAGTGTCTGGTGGGTCACAGCGCCAGGGGTCAGTATTGAATGGCTGTCTGGCATTATCTGACAATTTAGACATTATTGTGGTTCACGATGCCGTGCGCCCTTTTGTAACACCGGAACTTATTTATGCGACCATTGCTGGTTGTGATAACGCAGACGGTTGTATTGCTGCAATTCCTTCAAAAGACACAGTAAAACAAGTTTCAGAGTATAACATTCAAAGTACAATAGACCGTAATAGTATTTGGTTAGCACAGACACCCCAAACCTTTCATAAGGATATATTGATTAATGCTCTCCAACAGGATATGATGGCCACTGATGAAGCATCTATGGTGGAAGCAACAGGCGGGACGGTGTTGGTAACAGAAGGTTTTGCAGGTAATTTTAAGATCACTACCAGCGAGGATTGGAAACTTGCTGAAAATATTATAAATGATTAAATCAGGAATCGGGTACGACGTTCATTCCCTGTCTAAAGGGGAAGAACTCATTATTGGTGGAGTTAAGATCAACAGCCCATTGGGTGCTGTTGGTCATTCTGATGGTGATGTACTGCTGCACGCAATAGTAGATGCATTACTAGGAGCAGCAAATTTGGGGGATATTGGTGTGCATTTTGCTAGCTCAGATAAACGTTGGAAGAATAAGGAAAGCATTTATTTTCTGGAACACGCAGCGATCATCGTTAGAGAGCAGGGCTTTGATATTGACTATGTGGACAGTACTATTATTTTGGAAGCACCCAAGCTTGCTGACATAATCCCAGAAATGGTTTATAAGGTTTCAGACACACTCCAGATCGATAAAACGGAAGTATCAGTCAAGGCCACCACCACAGATAAAATGGGCTTTATCGGCAGAGGTGAAGGTGTTGGTGCAATGGCCATTGCAACCATATCCAAATAATTTTTATGGACTCAATCACACTTAAGTCTCATGCAAAGGTGAATATTGGTTTGCGGGTACTGGATCAACGTGAAGATGGTTATCATAATATCCATACCATTTTCCAGGAATTGGCTTTTCATGATACTGTTACTATTTACAAAACGGATGATGACTATGAACTTTCATCAAACGACGAAAATTTTCCCACGGATTCTTCCAATACCTGTTCCAAGGCCTATGTGGCAGTTAAAGTTCACTATCCTGATGTTGCAGGAATAAAGATCCATGTAAAAAAAGAAATCCCTCAGGGTTCTGGATTAGGCGGTGGTTCGAGTAATGGCGCAACAACACTGAAAGGTATGAATGAGTTATATAACCTTGGTTTATCTAACGATGAACTGACAGAATTATCTTTACAAGTTGGTGCAGATGTGCCCTTTTTTATTCATGGAGGTACGCAACTGGGTGAAGGAATTGGTGAACAATTAACCCAATTAGATATAGAGTTTCCACAGTCAATATTGGTAATAATACCTCGCATGCATATAAGTACAAAATGGGCATATTCTCGATTGAGAAAAAAGTTGGAAACGGGAGGTAAGGCACCTAATTTTGCCGGCCTTATTGAAGGGAGTGAAATACCCTTTCAGTTTTTTGAGAATGATTTCGAAAAAATCGTTTTTTCGACATATCCAGAGATTGGATTGATTAAAGATCAATTGCTTGCTAATAAAGCACGATTTGCCAGTCTGTCGGGTAGTGGCTCGGCTGTGTTCGGATTGTTTGACGATGACGCAGATGCTAGATCCGCTGAGTT
>CAYYXU010000197.1:0-2882 GCA_964475645.1 uncultured bacterium
ATTTGTAAAACTCTGACTCTGTTAAATAACCGCTGTCATCATATGATTTCAGCCACTGCCATTTATTATGCCAGGCGCTGTCCCACCAGACTTGAGTAGTTTTTGTATCAAAATCAATACTGTTTCTATAAGCGATGTTACTCTCTTCCTCAGTAATGACTTCATTAAGTTGATCCGATCCAAAACTAACAGAAACGATCATTGATAAGACTATTATGATTCTTATACTTGTGAAATACGATTTCATATTAAAGGTTCCTTTTGAAATATTTACCATCGTTATTCTAAGCGCTGATCAAATTATATCCTAATTAAATATAAGAATTTCAATTAAAAAAGAGTTCTCATATTTTTAATAGTTTTCGACGCACTAATTAAGAAATAGTTAAATTTTTTCTCTATCTTGATAGCCTATAAAAAGTGATTTTTTATTACGAACTAAATCAACAAAAATTTTGAATGTAATTTTGAACAGTTTATTATAAGGTAAAATCTTGATATTTCATTCTTCTTCTGTTGAAAACTGTTTTTTCGAAAGGTCAAATTTTGCGGATCCAACAACCCGAATTCCTCATATTGTTGTTAACAATATACCAGACCTAGGGTTGCTGACTGCGCTCCGATTCCTTGAATGGACCGCAGATAATCCCCAAGGCGTGATCAGTTTGCCAACGGGTAAAACACCAGAATATTTTATCAAGTGGACCCAGCATATCCTTGCTAATTGGAACGATGCCAAAACAGAAAAATTGCGCCAAGAAAATGGGTTAATTATTTCTAAAAAACCTGATTTACGACAATTACGATTTGTACAAATCGATGAATTCTATCCGATTGATCCTAAGCAACATAATAGCATGGTAAATTATGTGCAGAAGTTTTATGTGGACGGTTTTGGTCTGGATCGAGAAAATGGTTTATTCATTAATTGTTCTGAGATTCCTCACCCCAGCGGATATTTGCTAAGTGATATTTTTCCCAATTTCATAATCGATCTTTCCCTGCGCCACCGTGAACCAAAATCTGATATTGAGGCACGTCAAAAAAAGACAATCTTTGCCGTTGATCAATGGTGTAGTGAATACGATAATCAAATTCAAGAAATGGGTGGCATTGGATTTTTTCTTGGTGGCATCGGGCCCGATGGACACATTGCTTTCAATGTACGTGGATCAGACCATAATTCCACTACCCGAATTCTTAAAACAAATTTCGAAACACAGGCTGCATCCGCTGTAGATCTGGGTGGTATTGAGATATCCCGTAACCGATTGGCTCTAACTATTGGCCTATCTACTATTACTAGTAATCCTGAAGTAACAGCTATTATTTTTGCAGCAGGTGAAGCTAAAGCAGAGATTGTAAAAGATTCTCTGGAAAGCAGCCCAGATATAAATTATCCCGCTACAGTACTGCAGCGTGTTTCTGGCAGTCGTTTTTATCTTACCAAAGGGGCCGCAGTTCTGCTGGATGACATGCAAATCAGCCCGGCAGATTGGACCTCAGTACACACGGAACGGGCAGTGGTCCATTTATGTAAAAAATTGAACAAGTTCGGGCACCATCTCGCTCTGGAAGATCTAATCAATGATCCTATTACCGCTGCGATCCCTAACTTAAATGAATCTACCATGGATACAGTTTTAGATTCATTTAAAGGAAAAATCCAGAAATTGGCCAATCTACCCAATAATAAAGCCATATTGCATACTGGCCCTCATCATGATGATATACTATTAGGGTATTCACCACTGGTAACCCATCTTGTTCGGTCAGAAAAGAATAAAAATTATTTTGCTGTTATGACCTCTGGATTCACTTCTGTGACGAATGGTTATATTTCCAGTATATTGAAAAATACGCTTGAGCTTCTGCAAGTCGGCAAGATCCAGATGATCAATTACCAAGATTTTTTCGAAAAGGGATTTCAATTAAAAAGAGGCAAAGATGTTTACCATTATTTGGATAAGGTTTCCGCACAAAATTTTGAAGGTCAGATTCGAGGACTTTGCCACCGCACAGTACGTTCCTTGGTCAGTATTTATAAACTCAAATCCAAAGAAGAACTAGCGGAAAAGATCGATCACATCCTTGAATATTTATCTGGCTGCTATGACGGGGAAAAAAATTCACCAGATATTCAGCGTTTGAAAGGCATGCTGCGGGAATTCGAGGAAGAGTTGGCCTGGGCCCATTATGGTGTGCGGATGGCAGACATTCATCATCTACGTTTGGGATTTTACACTGGTGATATTTTTTCTGAGATTCCAGAACGGAGGCGTGATGTGGAACCGATCTTGAACTTGATTAAGCAAACAAACCCTGATATCATTACTTTAGCACTTGATCCTGAAGGCAGTGGCCCTGATACACACTATAAAGTATTACAGGCCATTGCGGAAGCCATACGTATATGGGGAAAAGAAAAGGATTTATCTGATTTACGCATCTGGGGATATCGCAACGTGTGGTATCGTTTTGATCCAGCTGAAGCAAACCTCATGTTTCCAGTTTCCCTGAATTCAATGGCTGTGTTACGCGATACATTTATGACTTGCTATCTGAGTCAGAAAGAAGCCTCATTCCCAAGCTACGAATTCGATGGTCCTTTTTGTGATCTGACCCAAAAAATATGGGTGGATCAGCACGCGACGATGGAACTGACCCTGGGTAAAGATTTCTGGTATCAGAATGAACAATCCCATCTCAGAGCGACTCATGGGTTGGTATTTTTAAAAGAGATGACAGTCGCTGATTTTCTCAGTCAAGCGCGGTCACTTGAAGAAAGCATCGAAGGGATTCAGAACTAGATTATATTTTTCTATTCTTGATTAGATATTATTTTATCAATTTGCTGCATCAGTGAATCGTCAAACTGGTCT
>CAYYXU010000198.1:0-2849 GCA_964475645.1 uncultured bacterium
GATTGAGGGGTAACTTCTAATAATTCATCTTCTGCAATAAATTCAATGGATTGATCAAGAGAAAGTTGTCTTGGTGGACGTAGCGTTACAGTAGCGTCTGAAGTAGCGCTTCGCATATTTGTTAATTTTTTTTCACGAGTGATATTTACTGTTAGATCTTCTGAACGATTTCGTTCCCCAATTATCATCCCATCGTAGACTTCTGTACCTACATTTACAAAAAGCTCTCCACGATCAGCCATCCCAATACAGGCATAATTAGTAACCTTACCATTTCTATCAGCTACGATAGCCCCACTATTTCTTTGTGGAATTCTACCGAACCACGGCGCATATCCATCAAAAAGTTTATTCATAATACCGGCACCTTGCGTATCAGTTAAAAACTGGCTTCTGAAACCAATTAATCCTCTAGATGGAATCATAAATTCCAAAGATACCCGGCCATGGCCATGGTTTTCCATATTCGTCATTCTTCCTTTTCTCAAAGATAACTTATCTGTAACTACCCCTACTTTATCTTCAGGAATATCTATAAACACTTTTTCCATGGGCTCCATCAATTTGCCATTTTCTTCATGTGTGATTACACGAGGTTTTGAAACCATAAACTCATATCCTTCTCTGCGCATGGTCTCAATCAAAATAGCCATCTGTAATTCGCCTCTGCCTCGTACTTCGAATACATCCGTTCTATCAGTATTTATAACCTGCAGTGATACATTCCACAATATTTCTTTCTGTAATCTTTCATTTATATGGCGAGTTGTTAGATACTTACCTTCTTTTCCAGCAAATGGACTATTATTAACATAAAAAAACATTGAAACGGTAGGCTCATCAATTATTATTCGCGGTAATGGTTTTGGATCGTCATTTGCAGAAATCGTATCGCCAATTGTTATATTATCTAGACCTGAAACGGCAATAATATCACCTGCTTCTAAAGATTCTACTTGGATCCTTTTTAATCCTTTAAAAGTATAAAGTGCCGAAAATTTATGGTTATTTGAAGTCGTATTTTTACCGCAATGAGAATAATTTGTATTCATTTCCAATTTACCATGATTCAACCTTCCTATCGCTACTTGTCCAACATAGGAATCGAAATCTAGATTGGTAACAAGGAACTGAGTAGTTTTGTTATCATCTGCAATTGGCCCTTCAATTTTTGATAAAATAGTTTCAAATAGAGGCGTTAGATCACTTGATTGATCTTCTAACTCATGTTTTGCTATTCCTTCTTTGGCATTTGTATAGATAATTGGAAACTCTATTTGAGTATCATTTGCATCTAAATCAATAAATAAATCATACACTTCACTTAATACTTCATCTACGCGAGCATCTTGCCGATCAATTTTATTAATTGCTAAAATGATAGGAAGGTTATTATTAAGTGCTTTTTTTAGTACAAAACGAGTTTGAGGAAGCGGTCCCTCACTAGAATCAACGAGCAGTAAAGCTCCATCTACGAGATTTAGACTTCTTTCTACTTCTCCACCAAAATCAGCATGACCAGGAGTATCAAGGATATTAATTTTTATATCCTTGTATTGTATAGCAGTATTCTTTGCTGCTATAGTAATACCCCGCTCTTTTTCAAGATCCATTGAATCCATGACGCGATCTTCTATTTCTTGATGAGCGAGAAAAGTGCCACTTTGTTTTAACATTTCATTAACGAGAGTTGTTTTTCCATGATCAACGTGAGCAATAATGGCAATATTTCTAAAATTATCTTTTCTCATATATTTATATCATTATTTAAGGGCATGAAGATAAATTATAATTATATCGTTCATAAACAAAAAACCCCGCTACTTGGCGGGGTCTAGATTTTAACCAGCGACCACCTTGTTATGAGTTTTATTTTTTGCTAGCAGCGTTGGTGCCATTTCTTACGGGATTCCAAAACGCTGCATCCGTAGCAAAGAGCTTGTGGCTCATTTCCTTTATGGCGCTATCAGGCAATTTCTCTAAAGGTTCGTAACGTGGGTGGTGGGATTCCTTGTAGGGATTATTATGCTTAGTATTGTAGCAGCATATAAGCGACCAACGCTTACGCTCAGAGGCGTTTTGAGCCGAGCGATGAAGGAGGTTGCTGTGAAAAAATAGCGTGTCACCGGGTTCCAACTCTACATATGCTGATTCCGTCACCTCAGCAGCTTCTTTCACCCGCACAGGGTCAGCGCCAGTCTGGTCACCATACCGGTCATGGTCAATACGTCCCATTTTATGAGAACCCTTGAGCACCTGCAGGCAGCCATTCTCACGAGTATTGGGATCTAACGCAATGAATGCAGAGGCCATGTCGGGATAGAGACAGCCGTTCTGGTACCAGTAGCCGTAATCCTGATGCCAATTCCACGCACCACCAATGTTTGGCTGTTTGATGCTCATTTTGCTATGGTAATGATACACCTCATCATCGAGCAGTTGTTCCATAATATTAACAATACGTTCACTACGGGCAACGGCTCCCCATAGATTATCCCCGACCTCATTCCACGACACAAGCTGGGCCTTGCCGCCCTCACCATCTTCAAGGTCGTGGACATGTTGTTTCAAGGAACTATCAGCATCTGCAGCGGCACGAAGAATATGAGTCTCTTCAGCATCAAACAGATTGTGCGTGATAAGATAGCCATTTTCCTGAAAGTCTGAAATTTGCTCTGGAGATAATGTATTCATAAGCTTCGGGTCACATAAAGTTTGATAGCAAAGATATGTTTGGGCGTAGTCAAACCAAAAAATAGAGTGTATATGCAATTAACATCGTTTAAACGTAATTAATAGTAAAATATCAATAGGCTCTCTTCATATTAAACCAATATTACACCTCACCA
>CAYYXU010000199.1:0-2847 GCA_964475645.1 uncultured bacterium
GAATAGATACACTTCTGGCCAATGCCGCAAAAAGAGCAGCGTGTTCATTGCAGTCGCCCACTTTTGTACGTAACGTAGATAATGCATCAGGAATACTTAATACGGGCTTCTTTTCCAAGTTTGCATAAACCCAGTGATTTAAGGCTCTAACTTTTTCGAGGTCATCAGTAAAACTATTAACAATTAATAGCGCCTGGTTTTCGATAATAGGGTTATCTGATTGAATATAGGGAGTAGATTGCATTTCGCTATCTTTTCCAAAACAAACCTCGGCCTGCTCTGGAGGCATGTCCTCTTTATTAACAACCAATATATTATCTTGGTATGTTTGTCGATCCTGGTCCAAGTCAAACTCTATATCATCAGGAATATCCAATCGATAACGAATACTTGATGTTTCTGTTAAATCGGGTAAACTACCGATGGCTGGTACAGATACTGCACTTAATATTTCAGTCCCTTTATAAACAATATCAGTAGCTCGATATTCTGGTTCGGATAAAAATACAAAGCCAGTAGGAGACGTCTCTTTTATTACTTTACCATTCTCATCAAGAAAGAAATTGATCCGTATACCAGAAATTTTCTCTTCAAAATGGTGCAGTTTATAAATACGTCCTTGTTCACGAATCAACTCTTTTTTAAAACCCTTATACTCAATAATAGATTCTTTCCCTGACATGGTCACAGGATCAAAGTAGGGTATCTTGAATTTTTCACCTTCTTGTAAATTATTATGCAACATGTAATTGCGCATATTAGTTGATATGAATGGCGGTTCAGATAGCCGAATTACGTCAGACAGTTCATCCTTTCCTGTATTCATAGAAAAATGGACTTCACTTCCATGGACCACACCACTTGCATGTAATTCATAAAAAGGAGAAAATAAACTAAATTGAAAATCTTCCAGCAATGATTTATTTGTAAGGTCTGCCTGGAGATGCATCTTTACAGGGTAGTTTTTTTCCATAATATTTAAATGCAAAACAGCATCCTGATATAGAATTACGCCATCAGTATCTTTTTCGACCACACGGTTTTTCACATAACCGATTCGCTCCTTCTTAAAATATATTCCTAGAAATGATTCTTCCCGCCCGCGCTGAATAGCTTGTGTTTCCCGGATATCAAGTGTCTTAACGAAATAGTCCCTGTTCAGCAATTGACCAAATAATATGGCCCAGGTGGCCAGGATAATGACTCTGATAAATTTTCCTATGTTTTTGTTCATCTTTTTTTAGTTGTTAATAGTGACTGTATCGCAATCACTACTCAAACAAGATATAATTAAGAATGATTAGTAACCTATACTAGAGATTTATACCAAATTTTTCCAAAAGATTAATGGCTATAAAATAGGTAATTATCATGAGTATGACCGCCGAACCCAATGCAGCATAGAATGGTAATTGTAATCTAATAAATAATGGAAAAGTGATGAATAAGACTAAGGATGGAATTACCAGCCAAAATATACTTTTTGATAATTGGACAACTTGTGCTGAATCATGGGTATCAATATATAGCCAAATCATCGCCATCACAGAAACAAGTGGTATGGAAGCCAGTATTGCTCCGAAAAATGTGCTGCGTTTGGCCACCTCTGATATCAAGGCAATTAAGATCGCAGAAATAACTACTTTTATAATGTTATAGGTCAAAGTCTTTATCAGTACAGTTAAATAGATGTGTATCCATTAAGTATTCAACAAGTGTTCATGGTAAGTTTTCCATTGCGACCGCAACTGCGTTAACTAGGGAACTGTGATCATAGCCTCCTACAGAATAAACAACATTCATATTGTGGTCAATTACTAAGTTATGCGGTATTGTCCAGTTTTCTGTTACCATTGGAAAAATACCAAAATTAGAGTCATCTAGAATTGGAAAAGAAAGTTCAAATGTTTCACCCCAGGCACTGCAATTCATAGAGTTCCAATCTAATCCAAGAGTTACAACGCGAAACCCCAAATCATAATATTGATTATAAATGGATTCAATCAGCGGAGCCTCCGCTTGGCAGAGCCCTCAATAACTAGCAAACCACGTGAGCAAAATTACATGATAATCCCCTCCGTTCACTTCACCATTGAAATCAGCTAAGCTCCAGCCGCCGCTGCCATTATGACAAACTGGCTTGGGAGGGATTAACAGCGTATCACCGGCAAAAATGATGGCCGTTGTATCACCAGTAACCAACTGATATTCTTCATCCTCTTTGTCGGGGTCATCATTATTGCAGGAAATAATAAAGGAAAAAAATAAGGGAATTACCAAATATTGAGCCAGTTTATGCATATTCTTTAGTGGATTATTCTATCCATTTGTAGGTATGATTTGCGACAAATCGTATATTTTTTTCAGTTCTTAGTTTGTTCCTGTAAGTCTGAAATTTCGATGCTTTACCCCATTCCATCTGGTTAATCAATTCTCTTTTTTTTACCATACCTCCCCGGTGGATGATATTGCGCATTCTTTTGTAGGACGGATTTATCTTCCGTAATGGTTTTTGCGATTCCAGTGCAGCAGTGATAATACCGTCCAAACGATTCAGGGTAGTCTTTTTTCCCCAATCAAAATCTGATATATCCAGACAATTAACATAGCGTGTTAAAAAATCTTTGTCTTTTCTATCGATTACTCTTGAAAATATTTCAGTTGCTATAGCATTACTTTCGACAACAAACGAACAATGATCTGTATCATGAAGGCTGAGCGGGATGGAAAGATGGCCATCCCATTTTTTGATAACTTGCCAATATCTTTCACTGCAGAGACTGATAAACTTTGGCTCCATGTTAGTATTATTTTTGAAATGATCCAGATGATTCAGAATAATTGCCG
>CAYYXU010000200.1:0-2836 GCA_964475645.1 uncultured bacterium
GAACTCCCGACCCCCTGCTCCCAAAGCAGGTGCGCTAACCGGACTACGCTACACCCCGAATACTATTGTAAAAGTCGGCAAAATTATGAGAATTAATTCCATTATCCAAATCATTCAATTTCCATGTTAAAAAAAGTTCCCGATCCACTTACTGGATTTTCTCTCGCAATAAAGTTGCCTGGTAAAGAAACAGAATAGTTTGTCCAGTCTTCACTTGTATCAGCTCGCGCATCAGATACATAATAATCTGTTGAAACAAATTGCGCTCCACTTGATAAAGCAAGATCACGAGGACCTGTGTCTCCTGATCTTGCTTCTTTTGTATCTGCATCTGCTCTGGTACGCACTATATATCCCTGCGATACAAAATCAGCTATACTTTCTGATGGAGTGTTCAATTTTAAAAAGGCTGCTTCTGGTGTACCTGGATCTGATGCTGTAAACAACACTCTTCCTGCAAGTGCAGGATGTCCATCTACATACGCATCGCGAGTTGCTCCACCATTATCCAGGCCAAAATATATTTTTCCTCTTGACTCACCAATCGTGGGCCAACCACCATTTAAGATAACAGATTCTAATGATTCATTCTTACCTCGAATATCATCTGGGGTTATGACTTTATCTAAATTTTCACCAAACACAGATCGAATATCTGCATCAATGGCATCCAAAGCTGTATTATCAAATGGTACTGGTTGAGTAAAGCCGCTTAGGGATGGATATAAATTGGAGAGACTTTCTTCTTTTGCTTCAATCAAGATAAATATAGGAATATGATTAGGGTATTGATTGGACCAGTCTTTTATCGCTTGAAGAGCATCAATAAATGTATAATAATGCGTTCGATAATCAATATCCGGAAAATGTAATACCTTTAATCCGGGATCTAATAATTCTTCAATTCCAGAAGCAACTGGCATCCCAATCCAAAAGTTTCCTCGCTGATAATAAAATAACCCGCCTTCCGGATCATGATATATGTCAATTTCTATCTGGCGAATTCCATATTGACTAAATTGGATATCCAATGGTGGATGCCCATAATCTAAATCAAGAGAAAATTCTGGCTGAAAACTTGCGATTAGCCCATGCATTTCAGCCGTTGCGTTAATACGGTAACTATTGTGACTTCCTATAATTTGGATTTGATTTAATTTAAGATCATCGACTGTTATAGAATCTTCCATATCCTCATCACAACCAAAAAATAATATAGATACGCACATAAATATATATGTATTAATCTTTTGCATCTTCAAAATTTACAAATGATATGATTATAGGTAACTATAACTATTCAATTCATTTTAGCCATAGTTATTAATTAATTATATTCAATGAAAAATAAATGGATCTACAACTAAAAGATAAAACAGCTCTTATCACTGGTTCCACCGCAGGTATTGGCTATGGAATTGCCCGTCAACTTCTAAAAGAAGGCGCACATGTCATAATTAATGGGCGTACGGAAGAAAGAATCAATAGCGCGATAAATCAACTTCGAAACTCTATTCCAGAATGTAATGTTTCCGGATGCGTTGCTGACTTTTCAAACAAACAACAAATTGATCAACTCATTTCTGCACATGACTCCGTAGATATATTGATAAATAATGTTGGTATTTTTGCTCCGAAACCTTTTGAAGAGATAACAGATGATGAGTGGTTTCATTTCTTTGAAGTGAACGTGCTAAGTGGGGTTCGTTTATCTCGTCATTATCTACCTAAGATGATCAATAAAGATTGGGGAAGAATAATTTTTATATCGAGCGAATCAGGCGTTCAGATACCTTCTGAGATGATACATTATGGAACGACAAAAACCGCACAACTTGGAGTTGCAAGAGGACTTGCACAACAAACTTCTGGAACAAATGTTACAGTTAATTCAGTTATCCCGGGATCAACAATGTCTGAAGGCGCAGAAAAGTTTATTACTGATTTAGCAAAAGAAAAGGGCAAAACAATCGACGAAATTGAAAGAGAATTTTTTGAGACAGTACGACCTACATGTCTGATAAAACGATTTGCCACTATTGAAGAAGTGGCAACATTTGTTACATATCTTGTAAGCCCTCTTGCTGCAGCAAATAATGGTGCTGCCCTTCGGGTTGATGGTGGAACCATACCCACAATTTTATGATACTGTCTGTACAATGAATCAAGTAAGTACAGTTATTTTTGATTTAGGTGGCGTCCTTATCGATTGGAATCCATCGTATTTGTATAAAAAAATATTCGCTCATGAAAAAGATATGTGTTTTTTTCTTGATAATATATGCACAAAGGAATGGAATGAAAATCAAGATGCAGGTTATCCATTAGTACAAGCAACAAATGATTTGATCAAAGAATATCCACAATATCAAGATGAAATAAATGCCTATTATACTCGATGGAAAGAAATGTTTGGCGATTACAATACGCATTCGGTATCAATTCTTGAAAAACTACATTTACAAAAAAAGCATCGATTGCTAGCTCTAACAAATTGGTCTGCTGAAACATTCCATCCTGTAAAAGCTTCATATCCATTTCTTAATTATTTTGAAGGGATTGTAGTGTCAGGGGATGAAAAAATAAAAAAACCTGATTACAAGATTTACCAAATATTACTAAATCGATACAATGTAAATGCAAAGGAATCAGTTTTTATTGATGACGCATTGGAAAATATAGAAGCGGCCGATGACTTAGGTTTCCAAACAATCCATTTTGTATCCGCCTCGCAAATGGAGACAGAGCTAAAAAATATCGAGGTACTATAAAATCAAATTTTTGGGTGAGCGATGGGACTTGAACCCACGGCCTCCTGGGCCACAACCAGGTGCTC
>CAYYXU010000201.1:0-2797 GCA_964475645.1 uncultured bacterium
GGATTAAAAAGTCGACGAGAACCTATCATTGGATAAGCAAGTTCAGCTGCCGCTATCTCATTTTCACTCACATACTTACTTGGAATAAGCTTAAGTATGTCTAAGCCTCGCGTAATCTCAGTGCCGTAAATAGCACCCTCGTAATAATAAACTGACCAATACCCACCGGTTATCATCTCTTCTTCCATTATCGGACCGCGATCGAAATAAGCAATCTCGATAGGATTTGATGAATCGGTGAAATCGATCACAGAGATTCCACCTTGATACCAAGCTTGTACAAAGATATCCCTTCCAGGAATAGGTATGATCGAACCATTATGAGCAACACAATTTTCTGTTTCCAATTGCGGGGCTGGCATCTTGTAATGACTTCTAAATTCTAGTTTCTCATCAACTATGTCATAAATGGCATCAGCACCCCAATTTAAAGGATCCCAAGCTCGACATCGAGCTCGACCACCACCACCCCATTCGTCAGTAAATAAAACTTTCGTACCTTCATTATTAAAAGTTGCAGAGTGCCAGTAAGCAAATCCAGTATCAGTCACTACATCGATTCGTTCAGGGTTACTAGGATCTGTAATATCAAAGAGAATACCGTTACCCGAACAAGCACCAGCAGCAATCTTAGCTGAAGGGAAAACCGTTATGTCATGGCACTGATCAGTGATCTCCGTTTCTTGAGAATCATCACCATGATCACCTCCGCGCCAGAGACCAGCAAGTGTACCTGTTTCGGGGTCAGCAAATACCGCTGGACTATTTATGATGCGGGATTGAGAAGGGTCGTTTATTGGTATTTCAATTACATCGATACGGAATAAGGCAGTGCGGTCGTCACCAGGTATGTCTTCAATGCATTGTTCGAGTTCTTCTTCGTCACGAACCCTGCCAGTCCCTGAGTTATAAACTAGAATCTTGCCGTCTGGAGTAGGGCCTGTCACTACTGAATGTGTATGAGAACCGCGACAAGTTTGTACTGCACCCACTTGTTTAGGACGACTTAAATCAGATATATCAAAAATACGTATTCCTCGGAACCGTTCTGGACTAGAATCAGAAGATACTCCCTGTAAACCACAGTCAACGCGTCCACGAATTTGCTCAACAGAATAGATAAGTAAATCTCCAACAATAGAAACATCACCTTGACCTCCCGGACAAATCACAGAGGTTATGAGATTTGGTGAACCATTTTCTTTAATACGATAGATGTTAAAGCCGTGGTAACTCCCGGTGACTAGAATATCATCGCGAAAAGCCATATCTGTATTGGAGAAATTAAGCATTGGATAACGTCGACTTTTGGCATCTTCTTCGATGGATTGAACTTTTTCTTCTTTATCCTCAGCGTTTTCAGCTTCTTGCATACCCTCATCTTCATCCTTTTCTTCGGCCCCGCGTTCAGCTGGGTTTCCAGGATCATAAAATCCCACAGGTTTTCGCTGGGATTCTAAAAGCTGCATATTCAAAATAGCTTCTTCAGCGTCATAAAGGCCTGCAGCTAATCCAGCACGAGGATCACTTGAAAGACCTATGAGTAAAGCGTTCATTCGTTCAATTTCAACAGCTTGGTCATTGGTTATATCAGAAGCAAATTCATTTAGTATAGGGTCGTAGGTTGATCCTGGCTGATCTCTGAGTTCCTCTACCATTTCAATTGCTCCATCATGATGGGCAATCATCAATGTTAAGAAAAGTCGGTCAAAATCTGTACTTTTTGACTCAGCGAGTTTAGCCATTTCTTCTGGGGTTGCCATACCAATCATAGTGTGATGTGTGTGTTTCGAGTGTTCAGCAGCAGGGTCGGGTGCTAGCTCTTCGCGTTCTTCTAACCAACCTTGCATGAAACTAATTTCATCTTTTTGTGAAACATCAATACGTCCTGCTAAATCTAGAATCGATTGATTATTAGTGCTTGGAGCAGCGAGTTTGGACATCAATAGAGCTTGATGATGGTGAATTATCATGTCTTGCATGAACTCAACGTCGGCAACTGTATAAGAAGAATTAGCAATTTTAACTGCAGTTTCTGCATCCAGCTCTCGAGTGGCTTCTCCAGGAGCACCTGGTTGGAGAATTGGAACATCAGATAAGCTTATTGAAGGTATTACTAGAAAACTTACAAAAGTTAAAACAGATAGTGCTCTAAATAGAAGGATATGAATAGTAGTTTTCAAAGGTTCTCTCTTAGTGAAAAAATTATACACACTTTTTTGATGTAAAATAATCTGTGTGGGAGGGGTGTCATTGCTAAAGATACCACAATCGTTCCGAGTATAAACAGGGCGCCTCCCATCAGTTCTTGGAATGATTATTAGAAAGACCCCTCGGACAGATTTAGAATAATGAAGTTTAGTAGGCTTTTAATATTCTCATTCCTTTTAGTAGTAATAGTTTTTTCTATATTTGGACTACAACCGTTTAAAACATCAATAGATGCAGAAACGACCTTGGTTAAAGAAACAGAGTCTTATAAAACTGAGGTTCGCAGGTTACCGGATGCATCTTATTTGGTTGCAGTGAGAACTCCTATGCTAGGTGTAAAAGCAGAGATGGTACGTTGGTGGTTTGCTGATTTTCTTAACACCACTGAACATTACACTTGGTGGCATCCGGAAGATCATGTATGGATGGACTGGGAAAATAAGAAGCCAGGAGAAGTGATTGGCTCCAGTCACTTAGTTCATGAATACATAGGCAGTGAATTATCAAAACTGAGAATACAATTCATAGATTCTTCTGAATTCTTTGGTTTTGATCCCAATAATAAGGATACATTTGTTATTTGTGC
>CAYYXU010000202.1:0-2756 GCA_964475645.1 uncultured bacterium
CAGAAGTTACCATGGCATATAGTCGGGCTATAGGACAGATGATCAATGGTATTCCCACAACACTAATAATTGATAGGGAAGGTTTTATTGTAAACGGTTTTGTTGGTCCTCGTAGAGAACAGGTTTTCTTTAACGCGATCGAGCCTTACCTCTGATACAAATTAACCGATCCATCCCATATTTGCCGGCTAACTTAATAGCTGGATTATTATTTTTTAATTTTCTTTTTAGTTATTTGTACGCTGAAGACTACTGGCAACAATATGTCCACTATAATATGGACGTGCAATTGGATGTGGTTGAAAAAACTGTAGGCGGCACTTCTAAAATTGAATACACTAATAATTCCCCAGATCCCTTGGATTATATTCATCTACATTTGTACCCAAACGCTTTTCAAAAAGGGTCTGTAAAATATCGCGAATTTACGCAGAATTACGGTCGCCGCTCTCGCGCAGAAAAATTTATAAAGGGTTTTGAGGATTTTTTCAGCAGAGTGGATGTACATAGATTTAAAATTACCAGTAATGGTACCGTCTTAGCCGATACGTTCAAAGTCCATGATACAATTCTATCAGCGAAATTGAATCAGGAACTGCAGCCCGGTCAATCGCTTACTATTGAATTAGACTGGGTTCATTATACTGGAGAACAGGTCGAACGGGCCGGTCGGGTGGATGATCAATATAACATGGCCCAATGGTATCCTAAACTTGTTGTTTATGATGAGCACGGTTGGCATAACCTTCCCTTTCATGCGACTGGTGAATTTTATGGTGAGTTTGGCACCTTTGATGTGAGCATCGATTTACCTGCATGGTATGTAATAGGTGCTACCGGCGTGGTTACAGAAGGTGATCCTGGCTGGGAAGCCGTTAGGGTGGATACTTCAAAGGATTTTGAAGAATGGCTGGAAGAATTTCAAGAGAATAAAACAGAAGTGGATTCAACTCAGCGTCGAAAGGTATCTTTTCATGCAGAGCAGGTCCATGATTTTGCCTGGATCGCTTCACCTACTTTTCTGTATGAATCCGGATCATGGAATGATATTGATGTTCATGTATTATTTAATGAGGATAACGGTGAAAGTTGGACAAAAGAAGTGGTGGCCCGGTCTGAGCGAGCCCTGGAATGGTTAAGTACAAAATTCGGTATGTACCCCTATCCCCAGGTAACAACAACAGACCGCATTCGTGGGGGAGGCATGGAATACCCCATGCTAGTGATGAATGGTAGTGCAAGTGAAGGTTTAATTCTCCATGAGATTGGACATATATGGTTTTATGGTATTCTTGGTAATAATGAGGTAACTGAGGCTTGGCTAGATGAAGGTTTTGCAACTTTCCTGACCCGTTGGTACTTGATGGACCGCTACGGTGAACATGGGTTTGATTTAAAGAATACAAAAAGGTATAAACCTTTCCAGAAGAAGTATTGGCATTTCACTAATAGTCTTGGAAATAGTCAATGGTCAGTAATTAATTTCCAGCTTAGTGGCGCGGATGAGCCAATTAGTAAAAAATCTTACCTGTTTAAAGGTAACAGTTCATATGGATACAACGCCTACTCCAAACCAGGTGTAATGCTTGATGAATTGCAATATGTACTTGGTGATTCAATTTTTGACGTTGGTATGCAAGAATATTATAAGCGTTGGGAACTCAAACATCCTAACGAAGCTCGGTTCAAAGCTGCAATAGAAGAAACTAGTGGAGAAGAATTGGATTGGTTCTTTGATTCTTGGTTGCATGACACCCAAATATTGGATTATGGTATTAAAGATTGGAAAAGGTCGCAAAAATCCGATGGGCGCTGGACTGTGGATGTTGACTTGGTGAAGTATGGCAATAGGGAAATGCCCCAGCTACTGGAAGTGAAATTAGCGGATGGCACAAAGGAAAGAATATGGTGGAAAAATCATCAATGGAGGAAACAGGATACGTTTTCTTTTCATTTACCTGATAAACCTATGACAATTGTCCTAGACCCAGATGTGAAAACGGTTGATGTTGATCGCCGTAACAATCATTCAAACGGTCTACCGAGTACGTGGATGTTCCGTTGGCCGGGGATGAATTGGAATCATCGCGATTCCTATTTGCAGCAATGGTCTCCGGAGCTTAATTACCATGAGCTTGATGGGTATATGCCAGGATTATGGCTAAGCAAGGCCTATGGATCTTGGCAGCGAACTGATTTTCGTATCAATTACGGAATCAAATCAGAAGAGATATATTGGGATCTGCGTTTTATGCGCAAACCGGTACACCACGTCACAGGGTTGCGCTATAATTTTCATGCTTTTTACCAAGGCGGACTATCCAGTATTAGCTGGAACATGGATAAATCCTGGAGTCGTTGGAATTCCAGATCGCCCAATCATTATATATCATTGGGTTTTTACAGCACCAATGCGACAGATACAGAACGAACAAATTTATTTGAGATTGGTCAAGTTACAATGGTATATGGGAAATGGAATATATCCAACAGTGATCAATCAATAGACTTGGAACTGGCCACTGCACCACCAGGCAGTTTCTCAGATTGGAATTTCAATCGCCTCACGTTGATTGGAAAAGCATCCAAAACTATAAAAGGGATCGAACTGCGCAGTCGATTTATTTATGGCCACATGAATCACAATAAAAGCAGTTCCATACCGGGGCAGGAATTATACACGATCAATGGTGCAGGTGCATTTGACACATTTTTACGACCTTATTTACGAGATGAATCCAGTTTTTACGGGAATA
>CAYYXU010000203.1:0-2694 GCA_964475645.1 uncultured bacterium
AGGAACGCAAATTTGTTTCTTCTTCATATTGTTTTACATAATACCGATCTGTTTTCCCAAATAATTTCCAATCAACATGACGTATCTCATCTCCAGGACCGTAAGTACGGTGTTCAGCAAATTCAACACTAAAACCATGGAAGGGGCTTTTATGTTGGCCTATTATATATCCTTCAACCACTAATCGTGCCCGAAGAGACATATTATTCAGCCGTGCGACCATCTCTGGTTGAAGATATTTTCGTTTATCAATTTTTTCCATAAAATTTATTTAGTGTCGTTTTCCAATAAAATGGAAAGAATATCATCAGTGTTTAACCCTTCTGCTTCCGCATTAAAGTTGGTAATTAAACGATGCCGTAATACGGGTCGAGCCATTGCTTTTATATCATCTATTTCAGGTGCAGGCCTGCCGTCTAACACGGCTCTCGCTTTTGCACCTAGTACAAGGTATTGTGATGCCCTCGGTCCCGCACCCCATTCGATCCAACCGCTGACCGCAGCGAATGCCTTATCTGATTGCGGGCGGGTTTTTGATACTAGGTCAACAGCGAATTCGATAACATTATCTGCAATAGGTACCCTGCGCACAAGGTCTTGATAAAGTAGCAGATCTTCCCGGCCGATTACGATATTTAATTCATTATCTATACCACTGGTGGTAGATTTTACAATTGCCATTTCTTCTTCATCGTTAGGGTAGTCAATCTTTATATTAAACATAAAGCGGTCCAGCTGTGCCTCAGGCAATGGGTATGTGCCTTCCTGCTCAATAGGATTTTGTGTTGCCAGAACAAAAAATGGTTCTTCAAGTATATAAGTCTGCCCAGCTGTAGTAACCTTATGCTCCTGCATCGCTTCTAATAATGCAGCCTGTGTTTTTGGTGGAGTGCGATTAATTTCATCAGCCAATATAATGTTTCCAAAAACAGGCCCTTTAAAGAACCGAAATTCCCTTTTACCGGTATTATGGTCTTCTTCAATTATCTCTGTACCTGTAATATCACTTGGCATAAGGTCAGGCGTAAATTGAATACGGCTGAAATTCAGATCTAATAGCTCAGCTATTGATTTTATCAATAAAGTTTTTGCCAATCCCGGGACACCAACTAAAAGAGTGTGTCCCCGACAAAGTAAAGCGATAAGAATGTGATCTATTATATCTTGCTGTCCTACAATACGTTTTGATATTTCCATATTGAATTGATCGCGAGATTCTGTAAGCTGTTTCACCAGCTTTATATCTGTCAATTTATTCATGTAATTTCCATCTATTATTTTGCTTATGATTCAGAAGGGGTCAAAATTAAATGGCACCCTTTCAGGAAGCAATGTTATTGTCTTGTTCTGTCATTACAGGCACTAGAAATTCTGCTGTATGTCTAACGCACGAGTAACACAAAAAGTTCAACTAGTTGGTATGGATATTTCCGAAATGGAGATCCTTGCAGCTATGCATGACGAATTACCATTCCGGGGAAAACAATTGTTCCACTGGGTTTATAAACAACAGGTCAATTCCATTGACTCGATGAATACCCTGCCTTCTTTATTTCGTGATTTACTTGCTGATGAATATGTTCTGCATCCTTTGATACTTATAAAAAAAACAGGCTCGGCTTTAGAACCAACACAGAAATTTCTACTCCAGCTTCCTTCTGGAGAAAAAATCGAATCAGTGATTATGGAAGATGGAAAACGAGTCACTTTATGTGTCAGTACTCAAGTGGGCTGTGCCGTAGATTGTAAATTCTGTGCTACAGCAAAGATGGGGTTCATAAAAAATCTCACTGCAGGAGAAATCGTAGATCAATATTTACTGATACTGAATTCTATTAATAAACGAATTACTAATGTGGTATTTATGGGTATGGGCGAACCATTTTTAAATTATCAGCAGGTTGTAAATGCAGCTAACTTGCTTAATCATAAAGAAGGAATAAATCTGAGCGCAAAAAGAATTACTATATCCACAGCCGGTGTTATTCCAAAAATCAAGCAATACACGAAAGAAGGTCATAAATATAAATTAGCAATCAGCCTTAATAGCAGCAGTCAGGATCAACGTTTGAAGATTATGCCTATTTCAAAAACACATTCAATGGATGCTTTAATTCAATCTGCATGGGATTACTATTATATATCCAAAAAATTGATTACACTGGAATATGTATTGTTGGCAGGTGTAAATGATGATATTGCAGATGCAGATAGACTAATGGGTCTGATTGGGAATTTGCCATGCAAGCTGAATTTGATTCCTTATAATGAGATTGATGGATTGTACTGTCGTTCAAGTGAAGAGAAAATTGAACGATTTGTTAATCGACTTGAACGTGCAAGTTTTATGGTAACCATTCGCTGGAGTAAGGGAACGGATATCAGTGGTGGTTGTGGACAGCTCGCAGTACTTGATAATGAAGATTTAAAATGAAATATAATATATCAAAAATGAAACAGTTCATTATTGATCAAACTGATATACAAGCAAGTATCGCTGTTGTACTTGGGTCCGGAATGGGAGGTTTTTGTGATCAGATGGATGATGTAATTTTAATACCATACAAAGATATTCCAAACTATCCAGAATCAACGGTCCGGGGCCACGCCGGTGAATTAGCTATCGGATCATTAGATAATATTCCTTTACTAGCCGCAAAAGGGCGGTTCCATTTTTATGAAGGTTATGATATA
>CAYYXU010000204.1:0-2688 GCA_964475645.1 uncultured bacterium
TCTACAAAAAATGTAATATCTGGGAGCAATGTAAAGGTAGCATAATTATTCAGTTCAATTAACCACTCAATATCCAGGTTTCGCCCACCGCCCTGGTAGGCCAGGGTTGAATCACTATATCGATCAGCGATTACAAATTTCCCCTGATCTATATTGGGGATGATGACCTCTTGGGTCAATTGAGCCCTGCTGGCAGTCATCAATAGGGATTCGGTACGGTCACCCATTTGACTAGAACTGCTGTGCAGTAATATTTCTCGTATCGCCTCGGAAATATTTGTACCCCCTGGTTCACGAACTAAAATGGTTTCCACGCCAGAATTGTTCATGTGATCCAGCAATAACCTGGCCTGGGTAGATTTACCGCAACCATCAATTCCTTCAAACGTAATGAATTTCGCGTTACTTAAAGAAGACATTTGGATCTGGCTTTCCGATGATTAATACTATTTCTCCCCTAGGCTCATTCTTAGAAAAATACGATATTAACGTGGAAACTGTTCCACGAATAATTTCTTCGTTCATTTTGGTCAATTCACGGGTTACAACCGCCGGGCGGTCCCCGATAATATCAGCGATATCATTTAATGTTCGTTTTAACCGGCGGGGACTTTCATAGAATATGATTGTTGCCTGTTCATCTTTCAGGACACTTAACCGTTTTTTTCGACCTCTTTTTGGTGGTAAAAACCCTTCAAAAAGAAACCGGTCTGAAGGCAGGCCGGATGCAATTAGTCCTGCCAACGCAGCAGAGGGGCCTGGAATAGTTTCTACTCTAATATCTGCGGTGATGGCCGCACGGGTCAACTTATATGCGGGATCACTAATCCCCGGAGTGCCCGCATCACTGATTACAGCCACATCTTTACCATCATTGAGATGGGCAATGATTTGGGGTATTCGTGTAAACCGATTGTGTTCGTAATAGCTGATAAGTGGTTTTTTTATGCTGTAATGATTTAACAATTTCTTTGAGTGACGTGTGTCTTCAGCGGCAATCAAAGAGACAGTGGAAAGGGTTTCCACCGCCCGATAGGTTATGTCTTGTAAGTTCCCAATTGGTGTAGAAACAATGTACAGCGTACCGGAAGCTTTGGTCACAATTTAGCGAGAGCTCTCCTAATGATTTCATCAGCAAGATCTATCTCTTCCCTGGTAATATTCAAGTGGGGCCTGAAACGGATCGATTTCTTACCCGAACCAAGGATCATGGCACCCTCAGCAATGATCAAGTTCGCCAACGTATCCCGCGTTGAGCCATCATCTAAATCGAATGCTGCAAATAAACCACGGCCCCTGGCATTGTGTACAACTCCATCGAAATCAGCTTGAATATCGTGGAGCTTTGCCAGTAAATAATCTCCATTAGTGGCCGCCTGGTTTACTAAATCCTCTTCTGCAATTATTTCCAGATATAAGCTAATCCGTACCATATCTACGACGTTACCACCCCAGGTTGAATTGAGGCGACTGGATTCATGAAATACATTATTTTCCACTTCATCAACCCGTTTTCCGGCAAAAATTCCACAAATCTGCGTTTTCTTACCAAAACTAATAATATCAGGCCGCGCGGATGAGTTGAAAAGTTGGTGTGCCCACATTTTTCCTGTAATTCCTACACCTGTCTGTACCTCATCATAAATAAGCATAAACTCATGTTCATCAGCTAAAGCACGCAGTTCTTGAAAAAATTCACCTCTAAAATGATTATCTCCGCCTTCTCCTTGAATTGGCTCAATGATTAAACATGCGATGTCATCTGGATTCTCAGCAACCGCAGATTTGATCTGGTTAATGGCAGTTGCTTCTGCTTTAAGTATATGTTCTAAGACTTCATCAGTTAGGGGAAAGTGCAGCTTCGGATTAGTAATTCTGGGCCAGTCAAATTGCGGAAAATACAATGTTTTTCTGGGGTCGGGAGAATCTGTTAAACTCATGGTATAACCTGTTCTACCATGAAAACACTCTCTAAAATGAATGACTTTAGATCCTTTTTCTTCTTTTCCAGCTGCTAGGTTTTTTCGCACCTTCCAATCGAAGGCTGTCTTCAGAGCATTTTCCACACCTAAGGCTCCGCCTTCAACGAAAAATGAATAGGGTAAATAATCCGGTTGAGCAATGCGGCCAACAGTATCTACAAATTCCGCCATTTGCGTAGAATAAATATCTGAATTTGTAGGTTTATTAAGAGCAGCATCAGCAATTCGTTCCCGGTTTTCCAGCATGGTCGGATGATTGTAGCCCACCGCCATAGAGGCAAACATGGAAAAAAGATCCAAATACTCCTTACCATCTCGTGCATCTACCAGCCAGGATCCATGGCTCTTTTTTAGGTCAATTACTTGATCCATACCATCAGCCAGCATATGCTTGCCAATTGTCGCATGTACATTCCGAGCATCAATCATTTATAATATTCCTTCCCTATAAATATTAAAGATCAAATGTGATACCTTGCGCCAAAGGCAGGTCATCACTCCAATTGATAGTGTTGGTTTGTCGCCGCATATACTGTTTCCATGAATCAGAACCAGACTCACGGCCGCCGCCAGTTTCTTTTTCCCCACCAAAAGCACCACCGATTTCGGCACCGGATGTGCCAATATTAATATTGGCAATTCCACAATCACTGCCCGCTGCGGATAAAAACAATTCCGCATGTTGCAGTTTCGTGGTAAACATGGA
>CAYYXU010000205.1:0-2669 GCA_964475645.1 uncultured bacterium
GAAGTCATGCTGATAATAATGTTGACATTCAAGAATTCATGGTTTTCCCAATCGGCGCATCTTCTTTTTCGCAGGCTCTGCAGATGGGTGCAGAGATTTTTCACCAATTAAAGAAAGTTCTACAAAAACGTGGGCTTAATACAGCTGTCGGAGATGAAGGAGGTTTTGCCCCAGATTTAAGATCAAATGAGGAAGCGATAGAAGTTATACTAATGGCCATTGATAAAACTGGATACTCAGTGGGTGAAGATATTTCACTAGCACTAGATGTAGCAGCCAGTGAAATTTACGATGGAAAACGCTATGAGCTTGCATCTGAGAATAAATCTTTTTCTCCAGATCAAATGATTCAATACTATCAGAAACTAATCGATAAATATCCAATCGTCTCAATCGAAGATGGATTATCTGAGAATGATTGGCAAGGTTGGGTAGCAATGAATAATGAATTAGGAAACAAGATTCAAATCGTTGGAGATGACTTAACTGTAACGAATATTGATCGATTACAAAAAGCTATTGATTTACAAGCAATGAACGCAATTTTAATAAAATTAAATCAGATAGGCACACTTACGGAGACACTCAATACAATTAGATTATCAAATGAAGTTGGTTTTGGTGCTATTATTTCTCACAGATCTGGTGAAACTGAAGATACTACTATAGCAGATTTTGCAGTAGCGACTGGTGTCGGTCAAATTAAAACGGGAAGTATTTCTCGTACAGATCGTATTTGCAAATATAATCAGCTTCTACGTATAGAAGAAATGATTGGAGGAAATAGCCAATTCCCCGGTAAAGAAGTTTTAGGAGGAAAATGAGAAGTAATCTCAAACGAAAACGCCAAAATAATAAGCAGGTGGATCAAATCCAGCAGCAAATGATCCGCGCTATCCTTTTTATAGGCGCATTAATGTTGCTCATAATCTTTTTCTTTGGAGATCATGGTCTATATCAATTATATCTCTTGCGTTCTGAGCGATCCGAGATACAAGCTACAATTACTGCGCTCCGAGAGCAGAAACAAGCTTTAGAAGAAGAGAAAAACAAGCTCACTACCGATTCAAAATATATTGAACAACTTGCTCGGGAAAGATTTAGAATGGCAAAAAAGGGTGAAAAAGTATTTAAGGTAATCGAAAGGAACCCCGAGTAATTTAGAAACCCAAAGTGTAGTAGACTCGATTACCACCCATTTTACCAGTACATACCAATTCCACATTTTTCGGCTTTGATTTAAAATCATAGAATAGTTCAGCAATCACATGATCTCGAGGTGCAATAATAGCCAGATCTTGATATTTACCATGGAAGGGGTTTAACTCCCCTTTATTGCTACCTTTACCAGTAGCCTTAAGTAAAACCATTGGTGAGAAATCCAATTCATTTGTATGGCTGATATTCGTCACACGCATCTTAAGCGCTATCTGAGTACCATTCTGATTTACCTCTATTAATTTAAATTCCGCATTATCCGCAATTTGGGTAGTACCCACAGGATGTGAAACGCGTCCTTCAAGAAGAGACTCTATAGGAATATAAAACTCGATAGTGGCTTTAATAAACTTACCAGATTTATCTTTTTTCAATTTTTTGACCGATGATCCGGGAAATATTTCACCGATTATATTATTCTTATTCCTATTAGGGTATAGATATACTTTTGTATTCCTAATCACCTCAGTTTCCTGGCCTATCAACTTGTACAACGAAACAATTAATAATAAAAGTAATCGGTACATCAGCTATATTTAATTGGTAAGGGTATTCTTTTTAATAAAAGCATCCATATATATCTCTACTCGTCGATTCTTCGCCCTTGCATTTCTTATATCCACTGCATTTTTACCAATTGAACTTACCGGGATAACTGGACGGAATTCTCCATACCCCATGGCAGAAAACTTACTTTCCGGTATTTTTGAGAATTCACTAAGGAGTTTTACAATATTTAACGCCCTTGAAGTTGACAAATCCCAATTGCTCGAAAATTGTGACTGGTTCGGAAGTGGCAGGTCATCAGTATGACCTTCACATCGTATTTCCACATTTAAATAACCGTCTCTTTTCTCTATAGCCTCTAATAATTTATTAAATCGATTGTCATCATCTACATTTAACAACTTTGATACACGCACAATGCCACCAATCTGCCTTAATAATGGATATACTAAAGTTTGTACACCATCATCCATAGATTTAAACAATCGACCACTTGCCATGGTAATTTTTACACCCTTTGTTACTCGATCAACAGATACATAGGATGATTCAATATTTTCCTTCAATTCTTGGTAGGTCTCATCCAACAACATATTGATCACCCGATCAATATGTTTTTCAGCGTCATTGAGGATCACTAATAATAATATAAAGAAAGTTAATAGAAGTGTGACAAGATCAGCGTAGGTAACGGCCCAGGCGGTACTTTTTGCCTTGGCCTCCTCAGCAGACATACCAAAAGAATCAATGGCCATAAATCAGCTTTCTAGCCGAATGGACTGCGGAACAAATGTCATCAGTTTCTCCCGCATTAAAATCGGGTGTTCTTTAGAATGAATGCTTATAATACCTTCGACAACAATACTCTTCAGCATCATCTCTTCCTGGGATTTGCGGGTTAGTTTGCCACCAATTGGTAAAAACACCAGGTTTGCTAATAATAC
>CAYYXU010000206.1:0-2650 GCA_964475645.1 uncultured bacterium
ACAGAAAGAGAAAGGAAAAAGGGCAGTCATGATAAATGTATGGGCAACCTGGTGAAGTCCCTGTATGGCGGAGTTTCCGTTTGTTCAAAGTTTAGGAGAGAAATATAATCAAGACCTTCGGGTAATTTTTGTAAGTGCCGATTGGCTTGATGAAGAAAAACAAGTAAAGGATTTTCTTAATTCAATGGATGTGAGCGGTCAATCTTATATTAAGGATCAACCTGGGGAAGAATTTATTAATGGTTTTCACAAAAATTGGACTGGCAGTCTACCCTTTACAATTGTGTATGGTAAATTATCTGGAGAGATAGTAGATTATTGGGAGAATGCAAAACATGAAAAACATTTCATTGAAGCGATAGAAAAAGCAATTAGTTCATAGGAGTCATCATGAAAAAGTTAATTTTTACAGCCACATTACTACTTTGCTTTGGCATTCAAGCAAAAGAATTGGATCTAGGTTCAGTCTTGCCACTGGAAGATGTAAAATTGTTGGATATCAGTGGAAAACATATATCATTAGGGGAAGCGAAGAGAGAAAATGGCCTCCTGGTTATTTTTTCCTGTAATACCTGTCCATGGGTTATTAAATGGGAAGACCGTTATGTTGAATTAGCAAAAAAATATCAGTCTAAAGGTGTAGGCATGATTGCATTGAATTCCAACGAAACAACTTTTGAATCTTCAGATAGTATGGATGAGATGAAAAAACACGCTAAAGAAAACGACTATAATTTTTATTATGCAAGGGATGATGGGTCAAAACTAGCAAGAGAATTTGGCGCTACTAGAACACCTCATGTTTACTTATTCAATGCAAAGGATCAGTTAGTCTATCGTGGAGCAATTGATGATAATGCTATCCAGAAAAAAGTTAAAAAACCTTATGTTGCCGACGCTATTGATGCAATGCTGACCGGCAATACAATAAAATATGCTTCGACAAAAGCACTAGGTTGCGGTATAAAGTTCAAAAACTGAGTGAGGAAGATCTGAAAATTTATTTCAGGTACAGCATTTTACCATCATTGATGGTTTTACCCGTTTTAATCTGATATATATACATTCCAGAAGATAATTCCATGTAACTATAATTACTTGGTGACCAGTGCAAATTTTGACGTCCAGCTTGCTGTAACCCTAGATCAAATTCTGATATCAGTCGACCAGTTAAATCAAAGATATTTATGGTAACATTTCCTGGTTTAGATAAAGTATAAATGATGTTTGTTGGTCCGTTAAATGGATTTGGGTATGCCTTAACCAGTTGTATTTCTGGAATGATAATGTTCTGCCCAGGTTTAATACTTACATTTTCCCCAGCCAAAAGAATTTCTATAACAGCGATCATATATTCTGTGTCTATTTCATTATTTACGTAATACACATTTCCATCTCTACCGATTATAAAATCCCTCGGGTAGGGTGAACCCTGGTTTGGAATATAATACTGATCATAAATAACACCTGTACCGATACCAGGACCACTCCGTGTATCTTTTAAAATAGGGAAGGTAAGGCCATTATCAATCACAAACTGGCTGATCTGTCCCTGATTAACTGCAGTTATGCCAACGAGCGCGACAGCATCGTCATTGTATTCCTGCCAAATTGAAACTTCCAAGTCCGATAACTCCGGACTACATACCGGTCAGCCAGGAGAAAAGAAGGTAATAACCACAATTTCACCAGCAGTTGCCCAATGCTGATTGAGGTTAAAATTTCCAGTTCCGTTGGCTGCAATGGGTAGGGTAAAGTCTGGGGCAGTCATACCAACATTTACACCATCATAGTTACCCAAAATATTGCAAGATAATTGAGATTCGTCAGAGTCATTAGAAGGAATGTTATAAACGCCCGTAGCGTTTTGGCTAGACCTTGTGTAAATGATATCAACTATAACGGAATCTCCAGCTGCTAATGTGTTTAGCTCAGTTGACGTAGAGAAATCTGCATGGGAAAAATAGTCGTAATCAAACACAAGCGCTGCGCTACCATTGTTGGTTAAGTAAAGCGGCATTGTATCTTGTTCTCCAATGTTTATTTCTGGAAAACTGATATCGTGAGAACTAAGGTCCAGGTCTGGTCCGTTAATGGATCCGTATTCTAAGACCTGTAAATGACGCCACTCTGCGGAATAAATAACATTGCCTTTGGCATTGATGGCCATTGTGCGATATCCTGTATTTTTATAGCCAACCAGTTGGATTTCACTGCCATTGTATTCCAGAATTTTAACATCAAGCCAATCAGAGACAGCGATCTTGCCATTAAATAAAGCAATTCTATTTGCTAAGCCAGAACTATTATATGTGGCCTGTAATTGTGGATCAGAAGGATCTGATAGGTCATAGAGGGCAATGCCATTGCTGCCCATCGCTACAGTTAATTGGTCTCCATCCAAAACCATATCCTTTGTTGCTCCTGCTGTAAGTATGTCTGTTATTATTACCGGATTAGAGAGATCAGTAATATCCATAATCTTAAAACCAAATTCACCATTCATTATAATCAGCAAAGAATCTAAAAAGGCCGTACCCCATGCATTTTCTGTCGGAATTTGACCAAAATAAGAAGGCGACTCGGGCGAGCTGATATTGAAAAGAATTACACCATGTTCATGGGCGGAAGCATAGAGAGTCGAATCATG
>CAYYXU010000207.1:0-2648 GCA_964475645.1 uncultured bacterium
AGGTATGAATATGCTGCCAGGTAATCCTTGTCGTTAAAATGAGCGCGGGCTAGATAATATTTTGCCAAAGTACCGGCTTCATTATTATCATATTCATCCGCAACAAATTCAAACTGCAGTGTAGCATTATCTAAATCACCACTAGCCAAGGTGACTATTGCTTTGCCAAGAGACTCCGCACCTGCATCTTTGGTTTTTTGTAAATTGTTCCTAAAAAATAACAAGGCCGCTATAATGGCAACTGTACCCAGCGCCAAGCGCGTATATAATATCTTGTTTTCATCTACATTATTCTTGGCTTTGGATAGGAATTCTATATACGGATCTTTTTTTAATTCTTTTTTAATAATCTTTCGTCTTGGTTTTAACATGATTTCTCCATTTTTACCTGTGCCCTTGGTAGGAATCGAACCTACATCTAATCCTTAGGAGGGATCTATTCTATCCATTGAACTACAAGGGCTGGCCGCGAAATTAGCTAGGTTTGAAAAATTAATCAGCGTTTTTCAGCGGTCAGGTTCCTAGTCATTAATTCCTTTACAGCCACTAACGGGTTTTTGTTTTCGAAAAGAATACCGTATACTGAATTAGCAATGGGCATTTCAATATTATATTTTTCAATAATGCTCGGAATGGCACGGCAGGTGTTGACCCCTTCCGCAATCATATCCATGTTATCCGTTACCTCCTGCAGGGATCTTCCACGTCCGATCTCTTCTCCTACGTAGCGATTTCTGCTATGCTTACTTAGGGCGGTCACTAGCAAATCACCAATCCCACTGAGACCTGAAAAGGTCGATTTTTTAGCGCCCATAACGAGACCAAGGCGGGTCATTTCTGTGATACCGCGGGTCAGGATAGCCGCTTTACTGTTATCCCCGTAACCAATACCATCACAAATGCCTGCTGCAATAGCCATAACATTCTTTAGAGAGCCACCTATTTCCACGCCTAGTATATCCTTATTTCGATATACCCTTAACACTTCAGTAGAAAGTAGTTCCTGGATTGTTTTTGACGTAGTGTTTTTGGGGCAGGCAGCCACAAGTGTTGTAGGTAGTTTGCGAACTACCTCTTCAGCATGACTGGGCCCATAAAGAGAGACGATCTGGTCGCTATCTATATTGGACTCCACCTGAATTAATTGACTCATGGTCATCAAGGTGTTAAGGTCAATTCCTTTGGCCAAGTTAACAATTATACTTTGAGCTTTCATGCCGAATCCCACCCTAGGTATCAATTCCCTGATACTGTGAGACGGTGTAGCTAAGATAATAATATCCGCACTTTTTAATGTGACGTTTAGGTCAGAGGTAAATACAATATTCTCATTAAATACTAGGTCAGTAAGGTTTGGGTGTTTCCGCGTTCGGGCCATTTTTTCTGCTTTTTCCTCATTGCGCTGCCAAGCAGTAACTGTCAGACCTTTATCCGCGAGCACTTGGGCGACTGCACTGCCCCAAGTGCCACAGCCCAATAGTGATATTTTATCCATAAAATTAATCCACGTACATAGATTCAATCACTGAAGACCAATTTTGATCAATCTGTATTCTGCGAATTTTCAATGTGGGAGTTAATTCACCATCATCTATTGTGAAATCTCGTGGCAGAATTGAAAATTTCTTTAATTGCTCCGGGTTGGAAAAACGATTATTGAGTTTTTTAACATCCAGTTCAATTTCTTTAAAAGTATCCTTACTATCTGTAAAATCAGCAAGACTAAATCCTTTTTCTTTAAGTACGGTTAATTGTTCATTTGGATCTTTTGGAATTTTATTTCTTTCAACATGAACTTTATCTCTTAAAATCACCCCAACATCAAGAGTAAATAATGCTGTACAGTATTTCCTTTTATCTCCGACTAAGTAACACTGCGAAACCAAGGGTATGGACTTCATTGTTTCTTCAATTACAAGTGGAGCAATATTCTTTCCTCCAGAACTGACGTATATCTCTTTTTTCCTGCCTGTTATAGATAAGTAACCTTCCGCATCAATTTTTCCTATATCACCAGTATGAAGCCATTCATTAAGCACGGTTTCATTCGTTGCGTCTGGGTTATTATAATAACCCTTCATTACATGTTTTCCATGAATTAATATTTCGCCATCATCTGCTAATTTTATTTCCGTTTCATTTATAGCTTTTCCAACCGTACCAATTTTATTGTTTCCTTCATAATTTGTCGTAGCGATCGCCGTATTTTCAGTCATTCCATACCCTTCATAAAGCGGAATATCCAAAGAAAGGAAAAGTTTTAATATTTCAGGGTTTATCGGAGCTGCTCCAGTTCCAGCAAAACGGGTATTGGAAAAACCAACAGCATTTTTTAATAACCCCTTGAATATTGATGATACAAATGGAATTTTTAGTCCAACTCTAATTACTGTTTTGCTATCAATTACCGATTTTAAGTTTGAATATATTTTCTCATATATTCTTGGAACACCAATAAAAAGGTGAGGTTTGACTTCTTTAGCATAATCAACAATATTCAAAGGACTATTAACAACATGCAGATGTAAAGCATCTTTAATCCATGAATGATTATCTACCAATTGTCCAAAAACGTGAGCTAGCGGCAACCAGGATACGTATTTCTCTCCCTGATTAAATTCTAAGATTTCTTGAGATCTAGAAACTTC
>CAYYXU010000208.1:0-2626 GCA_964475645.1 uncultured bacterium
CTAGTATTTATTTTTTCTTTGTTGGTACCCTTTCTGAAAAAGAAATATGGTTACTGGATGACGATCGTTGTGGTGCAGTCGCTAGCCATATGCTGCCTGGTTTTCATGGCCATCATGGAACTCTATGCTGAATTTTCTTTTGCTATTGTAATCGCTGTGATCGCCTTTATTCTGCGACAACCACTGATGCATATGGCTCATCCAGCTGCTAATGAGCTATTAATGAATTATGTTGGTAAAAAGAATCAAGAACTCATTAGTGCTTTGAGTTCCAGTTTGTGGAGTGCTTCCTGGTTTGTTAGTGCGAAAGTGTTTGAGTGGCTACGGTTGTTACAGTTTCGCTATTATGAGATTTTTTTGATAACGGCAGCATTTTATGTCATTGGTGTGATTCTTTTTGGTTTGCTTATTCGTGAATACGAGACCAAGAAGAAAATAAAAAAAGGTGAAGTACTACCTATTGCTGACGAATTAACCATGGATTGATCAAATGAAGATTTTCATACAATTAATTATTTATTGTGGATTATTGGTAGGACAGGTTGATCATCACGCTGATACACTCTTGTATCGAGGTTTTAGTAAGATTATCTGTATAAATGCTCCGCAAGAACCTATCGCCTATCATTTAACAGTTGGTGAAATAGATGACATTAATTATGCTATAAAGTTGATTATGGATGAATCATTACCTTTTGGCATTAGTTATGCTTACATCGAAAATTGTACGAATTACGGCTATCATCCTGGAAAGAATGTTGCTTTACATCTTAATTGGGAAGTTTTGACTTTAGAGACGGAAATAGCAGACGAGAAATACACGGGTTATCTAAGAATTGTAATTTATAGAATAACTAATTCGGATTTTCTTGAATACCAAATTCGGGATTCTATGGGGGATCTTTGGTTGGGTGTACCGCTGGAAGAAATTCTATATGAAGATGGCAGAATAATGATTAACTATTCTTTTGAAGATATCAAAGAAAAGATAACAGATATGTGCCAGGCAATTTGTGATCAAATTGTGATTGATCAAACCAAAAGTCCCTAAAATTTTCCAGTTATTTCCTTGTCCTAGTATTCAGGATATGTTCAATTAATTTATCTTCACCAAATTCTGGATTATAATTAGACTTTAGATTGTGACCAAATACGCGGGCAGTAAGTTGCCAGAATCCAGCGATAAAAAAACCTCTGAAATCTTTTATAATTTGGTGTGAAGTGAAATCTGTTTCCCTATCCACCAGTTTGATAAGTATGCGGCCCTGGTTTTTCGTAAGTCTGCGTACTCGTTTCCCGTGTGTTGTAATTAATTGTTCTTCAATGGCTGTGAATACTTTTTTCTTTTCTTTCCTGCGTTTGAAAAAGGATAGTTCGATGATACTGTCCAACACTGCTGAATATTCTTGGAGTAGTGTGCCAACCAAAACAGCGTAGGGGTATACCCTAATAACATCGCGTTCAAGTTTATTATAACGCTTTCTTTCTTTTTTAGATTTAAAACTGATAACACTTATACCCTTGATTGGCACATTAGTTGCCCGCAAATAAAGAGTGTCAGGAGAATCTTTTTTAGTGATTTTGATTGCCAGATAACCAATGTGGGATATCATTATTTCATCTTTCATTAGGAATCCCTGAAGGTTGCAAACACCATTTGTATCAGTTGTTGTACCATGATTTGTTGAATAGATATTTACACCTTTCAACGGATATTTGGTCTGTAGGTCTTTTATAACTAAACGTTGGGAGAAGGTTGAGATCGGTATCATTAGCAAAAAAAGAAAACGGCTATTTATCATGATCATAAATACCAGATTAATATTAAATATATTTTAATAGTTCAGAGCGTGGTTTATTATCCATGTTGCCGAAAAATTAAGAAATAATTGAGGAGTGTTATGCTTTGAAAGTTCTGTAATGGCCTTCTACACCATCGAAAATATATTTTATTTCTTGGTTATCTTTTTCGAAAGAATCTGACACTTTTCTGTACGGGTGTATCTTAAACTGCCTGTTTTTATAATCAAATGCTATTGGGATATAGGGTACGTTTAAGTTTTTTGCCAAGTAATAAAAACCACTTCTAAAATGTTCCACATGTTCAATACCCCCTTCCGGAGCAAGGAGTAAGATGAAACTATCTAATCCTTTCAATATGTCTGTGGCACTTTCAATCATACCTTTGTTTTCTTCGCGGAGAACAGGTATTCCCCCAAGTCGTACAAGCATATATTTTTGTAACCAACCCAGCGGCCAGGGCATACCCAATCGATCCAAGTTTCTCGAAAAGGTAATAGGACTAGGTAGCCGTGAAAAGACCCATTTTGCACCAAAAAAGTTTACCTTTAAATCAAGAGCCAGGACAGCAAGCAAACCAAACCATGCATCTCTATAGGCTGTGTGCGGTACACCAATGAGGATCATTTTTTTCCTATTCGGTATTTCGCCAACAATACTCCAATTATGTTTATTGAGAAGAAACCTAGCCATGGGGCCTAGTATTTTTCGCTTTTTTACGGGTATCTTATCAAGTATTTCTGGTAATTGCATTATTCTACTTTTTCATTGAATATATAAAAAGCAATATGATCACATTTCATGTAATTTGAAATACCAAAAGTGA
>CAYYXU010000209.1:0-2607 GCA_964475645.1 uncultured bacterium
TGGCAGGTAACCCAGAGTTTGGTGCCATGTTAAGTAATGCTGAATTCGGTGCATTAGCAGGCAACCCAGAGTTTGGTGCCATGTTAAGCAATGCTGAATTCGGCGCCCTTGCAGGTAACCCAGAATTTGGTGCCATGTTAGGTTCTGCGGAATTCGCTGCCCTTGCAGGTAACCCAGAATTTGGTGCAATGTTGAAAAATCCTGAATTCAACGCTATGATAGGGCACCCGGGATTTCGTGCCTTAGCAGGTAACCCAGAATTTGGTGCCATGTTGGGCTCTCCAGAATTCAACGCTATGCTTGGGAATGCGGAGTTTAAAAATGTTCTAAGTACTGGGGAGTTTAAAAATATGCTCCAGAGCTCAGAATTTAAAGGTGCGTTTAGTATAGACAATTAAATAAAACAGACAAATTTTAAGGGATAGATTGGCGCGTCCCACTAATAATCATAGAAATGACTCATAATTGAAAGAGCGCCTAGGGTTTTATTAGTCTAGACTAAAGGGCGTTAGTTAAACTTTGGAATCGCCCCAAAGATAATTTCCGAGGCTACATCCACATAAGCAGGTTGTGGAAAATCGGTACTTGCTTTTATTTATACCATTTGACTTTAGATTTCCATCCTGACGAAATTCAGCTAACATCAGTGACGTAACCTGTGAATACAATGACTGCGAGAACTATTTTAGTTATATTATTTTGGATTGGCTTGTGGACAAGCTCAGCTAGTGGGCAGTTAAAGACAACAGAAACTGAGGATGTTGATATAATTTATACCAGTCCGCTACATAAATACCTTCTTCCTCAGCTTGTTAGTACCTTTACGAATTCCTATAATTTCCATCGTAATCTGTTTGGGTATACACCCACAGAAAACATAAGTATTCTAATGCAGGATTTTGGGGACTTTGGTCATGGCGGTGCGGATGCGCTACCCACCAATAATGTAAATATAGGGATTGGACCCTTTAATTATGTTTATGAAACAATGCCAGCAAGTGAGCGAATGAACTGGCTCATGCACCATGAATTGACACATATCGTGACTACAGATATGCCTAACAAACGGGACCGCTTTTGGCGCGGTCTTTTTCGTGGTAAAGTTTCTACCTCTATTGATGATCCGCTCTCAATCATGTACAGCTATCTTACTAACCCTAGGCGCTATGCGCCGCGTTGGTATCACGAAGGATCAGCTGTATTTATGGAATCCTGGATGGCCAATACCAAGGGTCGCGTTTTTGGAGCTTATGATGAGATGGCTTTCCGTACCAAGGTCCGTGATAATGCAATTATTTATGATATTGTTGGACTGGAGTCCGAGGGTAAAACCACTGATTTTCAGATTGGTGTTAATTCATACCTTTATGGCACACGTTTTATAAGTTATGTGGCCAACACCTACGGGCCTGAAAAATTCATCGAATGGGTTTCCCGCCCAGATGATAGTAAGGCCTATTTCACCAGCCAGTTTAAAAAAGTGTTCGATGTCACCATTGATCAAGCTTGGGAAAATTGGATTATGTGGGAACGAGATTTCCAAAATAAAAACCTAGAGTTAATACGGCAGTATCCAACCACGCCTTTTCGGCCTGTATCTAATATGGGTTTAGGCTCAGTATCAAAAGGATTTTTTGATGAAAAAACAGGAAAAATTTACCTTGGCGTATTTTATCCAGCGGAAGTATCACAAATTGCTGCAGTTGACGTTCTAACAGGTAAAATGGAAAAAGTGGCGGACATTTATGGTGCGGCTATATTTTTTGTTACTTCTGTAGCTTTTGATCCAGAAGGAGGTAACCTGTTCTATACGATGGATAATAGCCACTGGCGGGATCTGTGGGTAGTAAACGTTAATACTAAAGAGGCCAGATTGTTGGTTAAAGATTTACGTACTGGGCACCTTGCTTTTAATCGGGCTGATAAATCCCTGTGGGGTATACGTAATTCGGATGGATATTCAACTGTAATCCGCTTGGAACCGCCCTATGAAAATTATAAATCAATTAAAACATTTGGTTACGGTGGTCAATTTGATGAATATGATGTTCATACCATGGATATATCACCTGATGGCAGCCTTTTGTCAATTGTAAAGGTGGACATGAATGGTATTCACAGGCTTATGCACATCCCTATGTCAAAGGCGCTCAAGGGCGATTTTAGCGGCAAGCAAATCTTCGATTTCGACAGCAGCGCTCCGGAAAATTTTGTTTTTTCCCCGGATGGAAAATATCAGTACGGCTCATCATATTACTCCGGCGTATCCAATATTTTTCGCTATGATATGGAATTAGACACAGTGGTGGCAGTCAGTAACTGTGAGACAGGATTCTTCCGACCGATCCCATATTCAGAAGATTCGCTAATTGTGATGCGCTATACCGGTGAAGGGTTTATGCCGGTTATGATCCCAAACCAGGAAGTTGAAGATGTAAGTGCGGTTGATTTTATGGGGTGGGGTATTTACGATAAATATCCCATTGTTAAAAAATGGGCGACCAAGGCACCAGCGGACATGGATTTGGATAAAATTGTTATACATGAAGGCAACTATAATCCAATGTCAACATTCGGTCTTGCATCAATTTATCCAGTTGTGCAGGC
>CAYYXU010000210.1:0-2599 GCA_964475645.1 uncultured bacterium
TTTTGAATTGTCCATTTTTCTTCTTCAGGGATTTCTACTGCATACAAATTGACTATCAATGAAAAAGTGCTTAAAACGATACCATTTAGTTTCATTTAATATTCTCCTTACGGTAAAAATTCATTCATTTTCATTTTGAATCCCGCCATAGACTTCATGCAGGGCATTTTCTATCAGAAGAACGCTTGGCAATTCCAAAGTTTCAGGATTATTCAGCAGAAATTGATATACTACATTTGTTACTTCCGACCAGTTGACAGGATTAGGTAATTGCAGTAACAGTCCTTGTTTTACTCGGTTTTTAAACTCGGGACTTGCATTTGCCATCCAATTCACTATAAAACTATTATAGCTAAGGCCTGATGCCACTCCCCTGATGTATACATTTCCAAACATATTAATATTTGCATCGGGGTGCTGAAGCATTTCCATCAATACTTCACCGCTGCCTATCCATCTTGATTCGGTTTCGATGTCGTTTGGGTTAGCGACTAATATGTTGGTGATGATGATACTACTTAGTACGATACCGTTTATTATCATAGAATACTTCCTTCATAATTGTTATTTGTTCTTTGGGTAGTTTTTTAACTAAGACTATAGTGAATAGAGCAAGATACCCATCAAGCCAATACAGTGTTGCATCGATCAAGATATATATTTCCTCTACCATGTACCCCTTTCTTGCTAAAAAAGAAAAAACCAGAAAACTGCCATTCTTTGACAGCCCTCTGGCTTTACTTTTATGCCATTAACAGGACTTAAGCTTTTTGATTATTACTTAAAGGTAAAGAATAAGTTCCATTAAAAAACCATGCTCACAAATTTTACAATACCAAATGGGTAGCATATAGGTAGCAGTTGAGGCCCAAAATAGCTACTTTTCAGGGTTATTTAACAAGGAACAGACTTCAGGTTGCCCAGGCAGAAAAAACCCTGCTTTCCGTCGAGAAAACAGGGTGAATATTCAGTAGGAGCGGCGAGAATTGAACTCACCATCTCTTGCTCCGGAGGCAAGCGCTCTATCCAGCTGAGCTACGGGCGCATATGAGATAATATTTATTATTAATCTTTGGCAATTGCAGCTAAAGCATCCTGCATACTCATTATAGGTCTGATATTTGCATCTCCAAGTTCAAACATCGGGTCAAAAAATTTGACTATTTGTTCCATTTCATCAGCCTCAAGAATGAAAAAGAAAACATGCCCTGGAGGGTCTACGTATACCCCATGAACCTTGATCCCAAGTCCATTGGCAGATTGTATTGATTCCATCATTTTTGCTTTTCTTTTATCATCGTGGGCATGGCAAGTTTGATAACTGTGTTTATGAGTAGCATGAAATAACATATTTATCCTTTTGTTAATATTGATTATAAACCATTACATATTAAAGTAAATCTACTTCTCATCCCATAAACAAAAGACCCCGCTACTGGGCGGGGTCTACTAATTGAATCTATGTAATTCTCAGTTTACCAATTATAAAGCCATCTTTTTATATCTAAGGGGTTTCCTATTTTGATAACATAATAACCGCGCACTCAAGCTCATTATCATCATTTTCTTCAATAATTTGAAGCATGGCAGTGTTTCCACTTACAACTGCAGATCCACAAACCGTTTCTACGTCAATGGATTCACCTTCATCATAGTAAATTTCACAATACGTCGCATTACCTAAGCTGTCTTCATGGTAGGTATAATACCATTCATTTGTAAAAACGAAATTACAAGTGCTGTCAGCTTCCCAATTACCACCGTCATCATAACAATCCGATACAAAGACACTAAGAATGAGTTCAACATCGCCATCATAGACGCAAGTTGTGTCATTAACCATATTTCCATCTGCATCATCACAGTAACTACTTAATGATTGAGACATGCTCACCGAAGCTGTAGCTAATGCTTCGGTGTAAGTTACAGTTCCTGTAAAAGGTCCGTTAATGAAATCGTCTGTCTCTCCTTCACCAGAGCAATTGCCATTTTCATAATAAGTAACAGATTCAACTGTCCATGTACCCATTAAACCATAGGAAGTTTCATCATCATCTGTGTCACAGCTCATGATAAAAAGTAATGGTAATATTAATAATAATGTCTTTTTCATATTTTCTCCGTTATATCTGTTCGAAACCACAAATCACTAAACCAATTATTGGCTATTTTAATAACAGCATCTTACGTGTACGGGTGAATCCGTTCGTCTGGATTTGGTAAAAATAAATTCCACCACTGACCATTTGTCCCATGGTATTACGCCCATCCCACTGTTGACGGTAATAACCTGCTGCCATGGGTTGATCAACCAGAGTTTGTACCTGTCGGCCCATCAGATCATAAATAATTAAGCGCGTGTGGCCAGCTTCCGGCAAATCATAGAGCATGGTGGTTACCGGATTGAAGGGATTGGGATAATTATTATGCAATGCAAATTCATCAGGAACAGCCTTCAATTCTATGTTCTGCATGCCACGACTTATGATTTGCTGATCTGCGCCATAAATCGTATAGCCAATGGTTATATTGGAATTATCACGATCTAGCGACTGGGCATCAATTGATACCGTCTGCATCCCATCCTGGGAAAGATCAG
>CAYYXU010000211.1:0-2562 GCA_964475645.1 uncultured bacterium
TCTACATGATATGTATTTACTTCGCTACCGCCTCCAAGAATTGAACCAATTGGATCAACGCCAACTACTTCAATATTATGAATAGATTTTTTTAATCTTTTTGCTATACCTGTTATTGTACCGCCAGTACCAGCGCCGATAACGACCATTGATAAGTTATCACCAAATTCACCAAGAATCTCTTCAGCTGTTCCAAAATAGTGTGCATCGGGATTATTTGGATTGGCATATTGATCGAGAATATGAGAATTGGGTATTTCGTTGTGCAATCGTCTAGCCACACCAAGGAGGCTCTCAGGATCATCGTGGGCTGCTTCTGTTGGTGTACGAACGATTTCCGCGCCTAATGCTTTTAAAACAACTTCTTTTTCCATGCTCATTTTTTCCGGCATGGTAATAATAAGTTTATAGCCTTTTATTGCTGCGGCCATGGCCAGTCCAATACCTGTATTACCGGAACTTGGTTCAATTAATGTATCCCCAGGTTTGATGCGCCCCTCTTTTTCCGCTTCTTCAATCATACGCAGCCCAATACGATCTTTTAGTGAACCGCCGGGGCTTAAAAATTCACATTTTGCAAATAACTGGCAGTCGAGATCGGCACCTATTTTATCTAGTCTTACAATTGGCGTATCACCGATAGTATTTAAGATTGAATTATGTATCATTTACCTAACCATTAATTAAGGTATTTGTAAGAATTATCTTAGGATCAAATTACAAATGATTTACTTTTTAGTAGAGAATTTTAGCCTGCAATGATGGTTCTACTCCTTTTTATTTGATGGTAATTTAGTCTATAATAAAATTATTTATTATATTGCCAGCCATTTACCGAATACCATTTTGCTAGTTTTATATTATGAAGACTGAAAAGAAAATTCTACTGGTCTCAGCCACAAAGGGTAAAAACTACAAATTAGCCCAGGACCTCAAAGAAATAATTGATAATAAAACTTCAATGGATACAGCAGTAATTAACCTTGAGTCTTATTGTTTGCCTCTTTACATGTCAGATATTGAAACTGAAAATGAAACTGCAAGCGCATTAAGCGCGGAATTTGAAAAAGCGGACGGGTTTGTTTTCTGTGCGCCGGAATACAATGGTGGGCTGCCGCCAATATTGACCAACGCATTTACCTGGATATCAGTTACAACTGCAAACTGGCGCGATGGATTTAAGGATAAATATGCTGTCATTGCAACATGCAGTGCTGGTTCAGGACAACGATTTATGGTTGCTTTCAGATCTCAATTAGAATATATGGGTACACTTGTAATGCCTAAGACTATTGTGGTTACTAATGCGCAATCTTTGAATAGGAAATCTGCAGAGCGTACTTTGCAACGTTTGACTCATTTGCTCAGTAAATAATTGCTGTAAATATGGAATAATAAAAAAAGGGGCATTTAGCCCCTTTTTTACAGCATCAAAAAGGTTTTAGCTGATTTTTATTTGGCGACCTTCAGGAATGACTTCCTTGGTCTTTGGTAATGTAATCGTTAACACGCCATTTTTAAATTTAGCGGCAACTTTAACTTCGTTCACATTATCAGGCAATCTGAAACTGCGATTAAATGAGCCAAGTTGACGTTCACGGATCCGATAATCATCAGTGGACTTTTCATTATCAATAGCGCGTTCACCTTTAATTGTAATAATACCGTCGTGGATATCGATAGAAACATCCTTTTTATCTAAACCAGGAATATCTGCAGATAATAAATATTCCGTTTCTGTTTCGTTTACATCGACTGCAGGCATCCAAGACTCTGCTAAAGAGAATCGTGGTAAATCATTGGTAAACATGCTGTCAAATATCCGATCAAAATCAGTCATTACATTGCGTGTTGGATTCCATTTTACTAGTGTCATTTAAGACTCCTTTCTTTGTTTTATTAATTGTTACACCCTTTATTTGCAATATTTGTGCCAACATAACTTTTATACATAGTTTTCATAAAAAGATGCAATTATGTCAACTTCTGTGAAAATATTGTCAGGCCAGTCTGAAATATTTGCAGAAAATTGACTTTGGATGTTCTATTTTGGACTAAATATTTTGTAATTTTTCATTCTTAGGATGCATTGTTTATGAGTGAATTAGCATTATTTGGCGGAAAGCCAGTTCGAAAAAAGCCATTTCCAGTGTGGCCTCGGGTAACTGCAGGGCAGAAAGAGCAACTTCTTAATACATTGGAAAGTGATTCCTTAGGGATCGGGAGTGATGCTATAAAGGCGTTTGAAGATCAATTCGCAGAATTTCAGGACGCAAAATATTGTATCGCTACAAGTTCAGGAACGAACGCATTGTGGGTCGCTTTAAAGGCTGGAGGAGTTTCCGCTGGTGATGAAGTTATAATACCGCCATATACCTTTATAGCAACTGCATCTGCTGTCTTGATGGCCAACGCTGTACCAGTATTCGTTGATATTGACCCTGAAACGTTTAACATAGATCCTGGTTTGATTGAAAAAGCAATTACTGAGCGTACAAAAGTAATCATGCCTGTTCATATTGCTGGTAATCCAGCTGACATGGATCGCATTAATGATATTGC
>CAYYXU010000212.1:0-2562 GCA_964475645.1 uncultured bacterium
GGCTATAATCGTACCATTTTGATGGTGCGATGATATTACGGCAATGGGTCGGGTACGCAGACTGGCGTCCAAGATGCGCTCAGCTTGCACTTCAAAGTTTTGCAGCCGGATATGAAAAACGGAGCGTTCCATAATTTGTGGATTTGATTATCGAGATTGGTGAATGACATGAGTTACAATGCCCCAGATTTGAAAATCATTACTTTCGTCTACTGCTATTGGCAGATAATTTGGATTTTCCGGTAGAAGTAAAACGGCACCATTTTGTAATTGCAGTCGCTTGACAGTGAATTCGCCATCAACAATACAGATCGCAATATCGCTGTCTTTTGGATCGAGTGATCGATCTACAATCAACAGATCGCCATCATAGATAGTAGCACCCATCATAGAATCGCCCTTGACGCGGACGGAAAAGGTAGTGGTAGGATTCTTGACCAGATGTTGGTTTAGATTCAAACGCATGGCCACATGGTCATCTGCCAAAGCAGGGATACCCGCCGCTACACTCGATTCAAAAAAGGGTATAGTTATATCATCGCTTATAATCACAGGGTTTATGATCAAGGCCCTTTTTCCAGAGTAACCTTTGCTCCGATCCAGCACACCAGCCCGTTCCAGTTCTTTCACGTACCAGTTTACTGTACCAGGAGATTTGATATGTAACCCATCCATTATCTCGGCGAAGGTTGGTGAGTAACCATGGGTATCAATGAAGGTTTGTATAAAGTTAACAAACCGTTGTTTTTTTGGTGATAAATATGCTCTCATTGTATATGTCCTTATTCATAACTAGTAAATTACTCGTAAATAATTTACGCTATAAGCAAGTGCTTGTGGTAGAAATTTTTCCGAAATTAGGCGTATGATAAAAGGAATATGTACATGACGGGTACTGTTAAAGAATATGATCAAAATCGTGGATTTGGATTTATAACTGGCGATGATGGCGATGATTATTTTGTTCATGTATCTGGTTTAGGGCCAAAGTTGCAGAAATTTGGTTTACGGGCAGGACAGCAAGTAGCCTTTGATACAGATTACGATCACAAGGGAGATAAGGCCATCAACGTACGGCCGGGCTAATAGTCAAGCAGTTCGGATAGTATAATTAATTGGTCTCTGGTAGAGCATATTTTTCTGCAAAGGATAGGCGCTCTCCAATAGGCGGGTGAGAATAATATAGAAATTTGACCCACCACTCTGGGTAGGCGTTGGACAAATTCCTGTTTGCCAGACCAGCCATTGCTTTTTGGAAAGCATCTTTATCTGGAAATAGTTCCAGCGATGTTTGATCTGCCTGCCGTTCAAAAAAACGAGATAGTAAATTGTTTAATGGCCCAAACAGTAGGCCCGATAATAGACCCATGATAAGACCAAATATGGGGAAAAGAGCAAGATTTGCTGTATTGGAAGTCAGAAACTCAGGAAAGAGTGTTTTCATAATTATATTGAGCAAATAGAATGTGATTAGTTGCTGAATGGTGCCGACAACAATATTTTTTGGTAAATGAGAAAAACGGTAATGGCCAACTTCATGTGCAATGACAGATGTTATTTCAGGCAGGCTCATGTGCGTTAGCAAATTATCTGCAATGACCACCCTTCTAGTTTTACCCATGCCAGCTAGAAATGCATTCTCTTTTTTTGTCTGACGACTCATATCTTGCTTGAAAAATCCACTAGGTTTTAAACCAGCTTTGTTCAAGATATCAGATAGCTGGCTGGTTAATTTATCATCTTCAATTGGATCATATTTATTAAAGATTGGGAGTATAATTACTGGAAACAGAGTTACAAATATTATTGAAACCAGAGTGGTCGCAATCCCGGCTACAAGCCACCATGTATCAGAGAATTCAGCAAATACCCAAAATAGTAAGCCTAACAGCAGCGGTAATAACATTAGGCTCACGACAAATGACTTTAGTTGATCGATGGCCCAGGTTTTTGGTGTGTAATTAGAGAAGCCCCACTTGTGCTCATGGATATAGCCAGAATAATAACCTAATGGCAATCCAATTATGGTGGTTAGGAATAGAAAAACTACTAAATAGGATAGAAATGCCCAGGTAAAAGAAATATTCAGATTAGCCAGGAAATGGCTAAATCCACTGAAATAAAAAACTAGAATAAATGCAAATGATAAAAAGGACCCGCATAGGCCAATCAATCGGTTTTCCTTTTCGTATTTTTTTGCCTGCTGTTGTTTATTGGCATCCAGTAGGGGGTGTATACTGTTTTGGTCCATTTAAAATTATTATTTTATGATGCTAAATCTAAATTTTCTAATCTACCAGTTTTGATAAATTGTTTGATCAAATTTGTGGCGTAAACGCCAATTATATGTCCCCCGCTGACAATCTCTAAGTGTATAGAAAATCCATTTTTTTTCATTTCTGCAGCTACAGTGATGCTTTTTTTATGATCTACCACAGAATCATCTTTGCCGTGTATCATTAGAATGGGGGTCCGTTTACTTTCAATTGAAGCAGAGCCAATCAGTTCTTCTGGTTCTCTCACCCAGGCTGCCACAGGAATGATACCGCGCAGTTGGTACTG
>CAYYXU010000213.1:0-2520 GCA_964475645.1 uncultured bacterium
CAGTGGAAAAATAACATTTAATGAAAATTACCCTGATGGCATGTCCCGGAAACTGCTGGATGTTTCCAGATTGAATAAAATGGGGTGGAAATCTAAGATTGAGTTAAATTATGGAATTCAATCCGTATATGAGTGGTATGTAAAAAATTATAGTTAATTATTAGGTTTACCATTGCCCATAATAAAAAAGCAGATCTTCGGTTCTACTTTTTATTATAAAATCCCCAATTTTAAGGGGGAGAGTAGGTAATATATATTAATAGATACATATACACCATATCGTAGTTAACAGAAAATTTTAAAAATCCTAGGTTTTTTTAAGGTGTACAATATTTAAAACTACTATAAATTTGAATAGTCTAACCCACATGGCTTATATATATATATAATGGAAATTAACCGCTACAGTTTATATGCTCGTTCTGGTTACTATTTATCAGATATGATTATCCTATATATGACCTACCATTTTACTTACCTTAATCAGTACAATAAAATACCTTTTTTAAGTGAGCAATCCGGTTTTATTGGATTGCTCTCTATGTTAAGCTGGACGATCATTTCATTTGCTTTTGCTCTTAATACCCTTAGTAGCGACGAGCCTACTGCCAGTCATTATTCCGGGTTTTTGGCGGGGCAGCTGCTTTTGACTTTTGTCATTGTTTTTACCCTGGTGTTTACTAAGATGGATATATCGCGCATGTTCTTATTTCTGTTTTTGGGAACACAGTGCATTTTTCTGTATCTGAGCAGGGCTTTTTGGTTATCCTTTTTTCGAACAATGCACATGGCCGGTTATCATATCAGGAATGTATTTTTGTACGGTACAAACGATGATTATCAGATACTCAAAAAGTGGACCCAAAAAAATAAGAGTTTTGGCTATCATTTAAATGGCTGGTTTAAGGATCCGGGTGTAAATAATAAAACAATTATTGATCTGCCTCTTGAATTCGATCAAATTGTGGGCCACTCGAATGTAGATCATTTTGTTTTAGATCCAACCCGCCTGCAGCCTGATCATTTGACTGAGGCTATCGACTGGGCCGAGGATAAAGGAGCCCGCATTCATCTCATTGAACCTCAAACGGAGACAATAACGAGAAAACTGGAAGTCAGGGATACCTTTGGCCCCTTCGCTGCGGTAAAACTCAGAAGAGAACCATTAAAACTCATTGGAAACAGAATGTTAAAAAAGGCATTTGATATCTTATTCTCGCTATTGGTATTTGTCACGATTTATTGGTGGTTTTATATTCTGGTTGGCTTGATTATCAAACTGTCCAGCCGCGGGCCGATCGTTATCAAGCAGAAGCGCATCGGTATTGATGGGCAGGAATTTACCTGTCTCAAATTCCGTACCATGTATTCCAACAAGGCGGCAGAGAAGGGGTTACAACATCTAACGAAAAAAGATGATCCCCGTATCACATGGGTGGGTAATGTACTGCGCAAAACCAACCTGGATGAACTGCCCCAGTTTTTGAATGTACTTCAGGGGGATATGAGTGTTGTGGGGCCTAGGCCCCACATGATCAGTGAAGATAAACAAATCGCCGACAAGGTCAAAAAGTACCGTATAAGAAGATTTGTAAGACCGGGCATCACCGGCTGGGCTGCTGTCAAGGGCTTTCGGGGCGGCACAGAAAACATGGCTCTTATGCAGAAACGCAATGACCATGACCTGGAATATATTGAGAACTGGACCTTTGGGCTGGATCTTAAGATCTGCTTTAAGACCTCCTACCAGATGATCACCTTAAGTACTGGCGCTGCCTAGGTATTTCCCCGGGGCTTAACTAGCCCTGTCTTTCCCCATTTTCAGGTTGTAAACTCCGCCGTGAAGTTGTCTGCCATTACATTTTCTCTTTTTCTTTCTGGGGTGTTTGCGGATCAGGAAACCAGCGATCTCTATTTTGGCATGCATGGTGTATACAACAGTGGTGGTTTTTACAGGATTAAACACCATCAGAACGATATCTTTGGTTCAGGGATCATGAGTGATTTTCATTTTCATTTGGGCAAGTTCCAGATTGTGAATAAAATGTTTATGTCTGACAGCTGGGAGGCTGTGAGCAAAGGCGGTGGTAAGCGGGTCAAAGGTATTTACGGTTACACTCACGAGGGTTACATCTCTTATTCGAAAAATTCAGGCGGATTGAGCCATCAATGGCTTTTTGGTCGGACATTTTTAGATCATGGCTTTGGTAAGATGTCCGGCTTGCTCATAAGCAGGGACTCCCGGCCCTTTGACACCTTCAACTGGCAGGTCAGCTACAAGTCCATAACCGGCACCTTGAATGCTATCCAGCTTGAACAACTCAATGGAAAGAACCGCTATCTGACGGTACATTCTGTTAAATTGAATATAAAAAATGGCTTAAGTCTACTGTTCAGCGAATCCTCCTTATATGCTTCCTCCGGCGATGGTTTTAACTGGCAGCTGCTCAATCCGGTCGTATTCTGGGTTCCGGAACGAGAAAATTTTCCCATCATACCGGCCAATGGGTTGCTTTATGC
>CAYYXU010000214.1:0-2514 GCA_964475645.1 uncultured bacterium
GTTCCAATCGACCACCCATAGGAACACCATATAATACCTGAAACTCAAACCGATCGGATGAGACCTCGGTAGATTCAATCCATTCTTCAATGCGATCAATTAATGAAATATCATGAGTTGCTATTGCAGCAAAACCATTGCCGGAAAGAATTTCTTTGGTGATTTGAAAAAAATTATCCTGTATCATTATCCTATCCTGCAAAGCTATAGTTTCTGGTTCATCATAAATTCCCTTGCATACCCTAGTGTTAAAGCCAGGTGTATTTAAATCACGAGCATCTTCTAATGATCGTTTCAAATAAGCCTGCAAAACGATACCCATATTTGGGAAGTTGGATACATAGTCTTTATAGAGTTCGATTGTTTGTTCTGTATAGGTTGAATTCTCCATATCGATTCGGCAGAAATTGTTATGCAGCTTGGCCTGCTTCAGAATTCGCACAAGATTATGAGCAGCAATATTTTTGTCCAAAGCAAGACCAATGTGAGTTAGTTTTATGGAAATATTGCAGCTCATATTCTCATCGGCAATCGTATCATATATGTTACAGTATTCCTGTGTAATATTATCCGCTTTTACGACAGATTGAACATGTTCCCCTAGTATATCTAGCGTGCATGTAAAGCCGCGGGCATTTATCTGTTTAACTACCAACACTGTTTCTTCTATAGACTCCCCAGCAACATAGGTTTTTGCAAAAGGATGAATAGACCAGCGTGGCATAAACCGGATCATGGAAACTATACTGGAATTTATCCAAGACATGGTCTCTTAATTTAGGTTATTGGCCGGAATGTTACCAATCGCTTTACAGAAGGGAGTTCTAGTTAACTTTGGCTTGACTACCGAAAAAGCATTCCGCTAAATTCAATGCTTCTTTTAAGCTATTAGATTAATGTATCGAGACTTTGGAACCGTTCTGATTTTTGCCTTACTGGGTATTGTTTTAGTATATGTACCCTTGATGATTCAAAAGCTTGTAGCACCCAGTAAAAATACTCCGGACAAACTAGCTAATTATGAATGCGGTGAAGAACCTGAAGGCTCCGCCTGGGTACAATTCAATATTCGATTTTACGTTATAGCGCTGATATTTTTAATTTTTGATGTGGAAGTTGTCTTCCTTTTCCCCTGGGCGATGGTATTCAAAGACCTGGGTCTATTGGCGTTTGTGGAAATGGGAATTTTTCTCGTTGTGCTGATTGTAGGGTTAGCCTACGTCTGGAAAAAAGGTGATCTCGACTGGGTGAAATACAATGTTAAATACGGTCGTGGACGTTACCGTAGTAAAGTGCCGCGGCCAGAAGGAGAAACAATTGGGAGTATTTGAAAATAAATTTCAGGATAATGTGGTAGTTGCATCTCTGGATAAACTGTTAGGCTGGGCCAGATCAACATCGCCATGGTTTTTCCAATTTGGATTAGCATGCTGCGCAATTGAAATGATGGCTACAGCTGCTAGTCGCCATGACCTGATGCGCATTGGTATGATCCCCAGATCATCGCCCCGGCAGGCTGATGTAATGATTGTGGCCGGAACGGTAACCATGAAAATGGCCTTGCGAGTTAAAAAATTATATGAGCAGATGGCCAACCCAAAATACGTTATTTCCATGGGAAGTTGTGCCACGAGCGGTGGTCCCTATTGGCAGCATGGCTACCATGTATTAAAAGGTGTAGACTTGGTAGTCCCTGTCGATGTATATGTACCTGGGTGTCCGCCCAGGCCCGAAGCATTAATTGAAGGATTATTGAAATTACAGGAAAAAATTCAGAGTGAACGTCCCCTTACCCGAAAGACTGCATGACAGATAATCAAGACCAGCTTATAAAAAAAGCTGTTGATAAAGCGTTGCAAGGTGATATGGATGCGGTTAATAATATTGAAGATCGCGTTACTCGTTCCAAGGCTAAAGCTGCCCTTGTAAAAGCAAAGCGCGAAGCAGCGAAAACATCTGCTGAACCTAGTTCTAAAGAAAAATCTGAGGAATCTGGGTCTGAGTTAAAACCGGCGCCCCAATCTCCTAATCAGCAGTTTGCTGGTATTATTGCCAATCAATTCCCCAAAACCGTTGATGAAGAATTATCATCGGAAACACATATACAATTGCATTCGGGAAAGTGGTTGGATATTGCCCAATATTTACGCGACGATCCAACTTGTCTATTTGACTCGCTACAATGTATTACCGGAGTAGACCTTGGTGAGGACGTTGGGCTAGAGGTTCGGTATAATCTACATTCTATGACCCATCGTCATGTTATTGAGATCAGGATCGCGTGCACGGGTAAAAACCCAAAAATACCATCGGTTGAAGCGGTTTGGCGTATTGGAAATTGGTTCGAACGGGAAACGTACGATATGTTTGGAATTGAATTTCAAGGTCACAGTGATCTGCGCCGTATCTTACTGCCTGATGATTGGGAAGGTTGGCCCTTGCGCAAGGATTATGAAGTACAGGAAACATACCACGGTATTGTGGTCCCGAAAGTGAAAGAAGGATGGGAGTAGT
>CAYYXU010000215.1:0-2504 GCA_964475645.1 uncultured bacterium
ACGACAACCTTTTTTACTATATTTTTGCCTTCAAGGTACTTTTTAACACCGTCAACCTTCGCAGCCTCAGTTTTTATTGTTTTATCATCCGTTTCTGAAGGTAATTGTAAATTACCCCGTAACTTGCCATTTACTTGGATTGCTATAGTAACCAAGTCTTCTTTGGCAAGTATTTCATCAAATTCCGGCCATGTTGTATAGGATAATGAATCAAATGCGTTCAATTGTACGTTCAATTCCTCAGCCATATGCGGAATAAACGGATTCAATAATAAAAGAAATGTTTTAAGTGTTTCTTTATTTATAGTGTCTAGGCTTTGTAAATGATTGGAAAATATCATCATTTGTGAAATTGCTGTATTAAAACGCATATTTTCTAGATCATTGGTGACCTTAGCGATAGTTTGATGTAGTAATCGTGTAGTTTCCTTTGAATCCGCCTGTTCACTGTGTTTGTCAGTATCATTAAATATTCGCCAGATTTTTTCGGCAAACCGGGCACAACCCTGTAATCCTTTTATCGACCAGGGTTTAGACTTATCCAGCGGTCCCATAAACATTTCATATAACCGCATAGAATCAGCACCATATTCTTCAATAACATCGTCAGGATTGATGACATTCCCTCGGGATTTACTCATTTTCTGTCCATCTTCACCTTGAATCATACCTTGATTAAAGAGTTTTTTGTACGGTTCTCTCGTTGATACAAGGCCTAAATCATGCAATACATGGTGCCAGAACCGGGAATAAAGCAAATGCAATACAGCGTGCTCTACCCCGCCGACATAAAGATCCACTGGCATCCAGTATTTTTCAGCATTCTCATCCCATGGTCGATCCTCATTGTTCGGGTCAAGAAAACGGAGATAATACCAGCAAGATCCAGCCCATTGTGGCATTGTATTCGTTTCACGTTGTGCCGGATTACCAGTCTCTGGATCATTCGTATTAACCCAGTCTGTAATTCCTGATAATGGGGATTCACCTGTACCGGTTGGCTCGTACTTTTCGACATTAGGTAACAATATAGGTAATTCATCCTCTGGAACAGCTTTATGTTCATCGTTTATATGGATGATTGGAAATGGTTCGCCCCAATAACGTTGTCTTGAAAAGAGCCAGTCTCGCAGTTTATACTCAACAGCCCTTTCTCCTTTTTCTATTTTTTCCAGGTATTTAATGGTCTTTTTGATAGCTTCATTCACAGGTAGATCATTGATAGAAAAAGAACCGTCAGGCGTAGCGGAATTCATCATGGATCCTGTTTCTGTATCAGTAAATGCAGCCGAACTAATATCACCGCCGGAAACAACCTGAACAATGGGTAGATCAAATTTCTGGGCAAATTCGAAATCACGCTGGTCATGGCCAGGTACGGCCATAATTGCCCCCGTACCATAGGACATGAGCACATAATCTGATATCCAAATGGGAATTTCCTCGTTATTCAGTGGATTTATTGCGTGGGCACCAGTAAAAACACCGGTTTTTTCTTTATTCAGTTCCCCTCTATCCAAATCTGATTTTCCGGCAGTCAATTCGATATAATGATCGACCAATTTATTTGCTTTTTCTGTAGTCAGTATTTTAACTAGCGGATGCTCTGGTGCTAATACCATATATGTGGCCCCAAAAAGCGTATCTGGTCTTGTTGTAAATACACTTATTGTTTCATTTATAGATGGTATTTCAAAATATACATTGGACCCATCAGAGCGCCCGATCCAATTGCGCTGCAGTTCTTTTACGCTCTCGGGCCAATCTACATCATCGAGACCAGCTAACAATGATTCAGCGTATTCGGTGATGCGAAACACCCACTGGCGCATCGGTTTTCTAACCACAGGATGTCCGCCCCGCTCTGATTTTCCATCTATTACTTCCTCGTTAGCTAACACGGTGCCCAATTCCTGACACCAATTAACAGGTACCTCATCTTGGTAAGCTAGGCCACGGTTATAGAGTTGGAGGAAAATCCACTGTGTCCATTTGTAATATTTCGGATCGGTGGTGTTAATCTCCCGATCCCAATCGTAGGAAAACCCCAAGCTTTTGATCTGAGATTTAAAACGTTTTATGTTATTGGCTGTAGTTTCAGCTGGATGAGTGCCTGTTTCCACAGCATATTGCTCTGCCGGCAGTCCAAATGCGTCCCAACCCATAGGATGAAGTACATTAAATCCTCTCATCCGTTTATACCGGGCCAAGATGTCGGTGGCTGTATAGCCCAAAGGGTGCCCTACGTGAAGACCCTCTCCCGACGGATAGGGAAACATATCCAGGATGTAATACTTGGGCTTATGCGGATCCAGCTCGACTTTAAAGGTCTTATTTTTATCCCAGTATTGCTGCCACTTAGGTTCTATGGTTAAATGATCGTATTTCTTGCTCATAACTGTTATGTCGGGGTGAAAGGATTTGAACCTTCGACCTCGTCGTCCCGAACGACGCGCGCTAACCGGGCTGCGCTACACCCCGAAATAATTGATCCTGGAACCATG
>CAYYXU010000216.1:0-2488 GCA_964475645.1 uncultured bacterium
TGGGTCCAATAGTGATAATTCAATGCAGTAAGATCCAACCAAGTATTTGTATCTCCTGATCCAAAATAGGTGAATTTTACAACACCAGATTCGAACATTAATTTAAACAGTAACAGCCATAACAACCATCGTCCTATAGCATTAGGCTCAGTGAATTCATAATACTTCGCACGCGACTTCCAAGGCAAATAAAATAATGAGAGCAACATTGTTTCCAACAATAATAGATCCCATTGAAAATTGAGAAAGGGTGAGGCAACTACTTGTAGTGAAAGATAACAACTCCAACTCACCAGCAATGAGATGGGAGAAAACAAACCAAGAATCAGCAAAAATGCTGATAAACAACCAGTAATAAATAATGCCGCCATACCGGTATTGCCCGGTAAAAACCACAACCAGGTAGGTTTTTCCAGCAACCGCGATGCTGTCAATGGACCTTTTCCATTATTCAAACTTGCTTGATCAAGATTTTCGCTAAAGGGGACAATACCTTCAGGACCAAATAAACCTGCCGATTGCACCCATAGGGAAATGAAAGCTATCATAATAGTAATACCTAAAAGCCGACCATAGAACCAGGTGCTAATACGATAAGAAGGCAACACAAAGCCCTTACCCCAGAAAATGCGCACTAATCGCGCAAAGATGTTCCTATTATTGGCTACAAATTGATACCCCAATTCTGACAAAAAAGCAAACCAACGAATTCGTTTATAAGCCCAATTGGCCCATCCTCGCCATGGATATTCCGCATAAAATCGATAGATAGCAGCTGCGGAACGATAAGACTTTCCTGCTGGCGTAAACAGATAAACCGCTGATGCATAGTCTTCTATTGGTGCCTGAGGCCATTTTTGGTGCAGTGACTGGTAAGGAATTAATTCTACCTTATTTCCCCTTTGAGAATCAAAGCGCTGGGCACACAATCGACAGAAATTGCATTCCCCATCCCATACTAATATTGGTCTGGGGGGTTTGAACACTACTGAATTATTGGCCAAGAAGATTTAACTAGCAACAATAAGTTATTGCAAAATAATGTCTGAATTGTTTTCAATCATTGCCGTAGTATTTGGCGATTCTTGAAGTACCAGAATCATTCAGATAATAGATCCATTTACCATATTTTCTAGATACCCCATCCTGTGTGATATCTTTATAAGACCCCTCAATCTGTTTTTGACCATTCACATACCATTTTTTCCAGGGCCCGTTCATAATACCGTTTCGATAAGTTTCTACAGCTAGTTTTTCACCATTCCAATGCCAATACAACCAGCTACCCTCCTTTTTGCCAGCAAAATAATACCCTTCTTTCCAAGCCTGTCCACTTTCGTACCAGCTTTTCCATAAATCACTTTTTAATCCGTTTTTATAATAACCTTCATGCTCCTTGTGACCGTTACTATACCAGGTTGTCCATATACCATTTCTCTTACCGCGTTCAAATCTTCCTTCTAAACTGATATCACCATTCTCGTTTACATTAATAACTCTGCCAGTATATGGCTTGCTGTCTAGTGGTTGGTAGTAAAAACCATCTCTTTTTTGAAGATTATTGATTCTCACTGCAAACTGGGCACTAATTAAAGAAATAAAAATTAATAAACCAGCGAGTCTAAAATAATTCATGTTATTTTACCGGAAAAATCGATAACTGCTTATCGATAAAATTGAACTATTTCGCAACCCATTTTTCAGTTTGATTTGCCCAATCAATTTCATGGAAAGTGTTATTGTCATTTGGCATATCTGATACAAATCGCGTATACATTACGCCCGTTTTACGATTGAGCACCATCATTGCATTGGAACTTCCATATGTACCAACATATTCAAAATCATTTTCCTTTTCGACAACAGTCTGTCCCATGAAAAATAATGCACAAACTATTAACGATGAACCGGTGATTATACCCATGATGTATTCTTTCATTTTAACCTCCTATTTACTAATCTAGAACCGAATCTTGGGAACGTTCATTCATTTGTTCATACCACCGTTTCACAACTTTAAACAACTCCCATTTATCAAGTCCTTCAACACTAAAATATTTATCCTTGAAGGTATCGTAAAAATTTTTATTTATAAAGTAGTCCCAATCCTGCATCACTATGGTATTTGTATTTTTTGTAGCTACTATAATTGCCTCGGCCCAAATATCTAAGATAAGACACCGTAACGAATTTTCAGCGATATCCGACCATTCCATATCATATAACTTGGCTAGGGTATCCTCTTTTACTTTATACAAAAGTGCGCTCATTTGAACAGGAATCATTATGTCTTTATCAAAAGCCCGCTTTAACCAGGAAACTATACCATCAAAACCCATTTGAGCAAAACCGTTAACAATAAAACCTGGGGGAAGGGTATCAATAAAGTATTCAGGAGGGTCGGGATTGCGCACCAGTTTCCTTTTATGTTTAATATATAATGGATCTTCTGGATCTAACCATCTGGAATCAAATACAACCATATTAC
>CAYYXU010000217.1:0-2482 GCA_964475645.1 uncultured bacterium
CAGGATAATGAATACGCCATCAGTGTACATATCTCAGAACAAACATCTGGGGGTTCTGTATTTTCGATGGTTTCCGGTTATCAAAATCTTGGTCGATTTGATGTGGATGGAACGGACTTTTTTGAGACCCATCTGGCATTTAAACAAGCTGTAGGCAGGGCACGTAAGGGAAAAGGCCCTTCAGTTATTATTTCCCATGTAGTCAGATTAAAACCACACTCGTCATCTGATGATCATTTTAAATACCGTACGAAAAATGATATAGATGAAATGAGAAAAAATGATCCAATTCTAAAGTTTAGAAATGAGTGTGTTGACAACAAGGTCATAAAAAAGGAAGAAATTGAAAAAATAGATATAAAACTTAAAGACCAGGTTGACCAAGATGCTGATTGGGTAGAAGCGCAGGATCATCCAGAAGTAGACACAGCTACGAATCATTTATACAGCAATGAAATGCCTGAGGGCAAGAATATGACGAATACGATAAATGATAAGATTGTGATTGTTGATGCTATAAATCATGCTCTTGCAGAAGAAATGGAACGGAATGAAAAAATGATTATCTATGGACAGGATGTTGCTGATCCCAAAGGTGGAGTATTCACAGCTACAAAAGGCTTAACCGACAAATACGGTTATGATCGTGTGTTTAACAGCCCTTTAGCTGAATCTTCAATAGTTGGGTCAGCAATCGGTTTAGCAACTGCAGGATATAAACCGGTAGTGGAAATACAGTTTGCTGATTATATCTGGACCGCAATGATGCAAATCCGAAATGAATTAGCTACAATACGGTACCGTTCTAACAATGCCTGGTCATGCCCTGCTGTCATCCGGGTTCCAGTTGGCGGTTACATTCATGGTGGTTTATGTCATAGCCAATCGATTGATGGTTTCTTTATCCATTTACCTGGTATTTACATTGCTTATCCGTCTAACGCGGCAGATGCAAAAGGGCTATTGAAGATGGCCTGTCGGATGGAAGATCCTGTGATTTTTATGGAACATAAGGGTATCTATCGCCAGGGTTATGCAGTAAGTCCAGAACCTGATGAAGATTATTTATTGCCTTTTGGGCAAGCAAATTTGGTACAAGAAGGTACAGACATCTCTATAATCACCTGGGGTGCTATGGTTCAGCAGTCCATTGATGCAGTAAATTCTTTTTCCCTTGGAGATGGCGTTGTAGAGATAATTGATTTACGTACATTAAATCCGCTTGATTTTTCAACTATAAATAAATCTATTCAAAAGACGGGTAAAGCCCTCGTTGTACACGAAGATAATCTAACCAATGGTCCCGGGGCTGAAATATCTGCGTTGATCAGTGATCGTTGTTTTGAAATGCTGGATGGCCCCATTCGAAGAGTTGCAGCTAAAGATAGTCCCGTGCCCTATAACATGTATTTAGAAGCGGATGTGTTGCCACAGGTAAGTGATATTGAAGAAGCATTAATCGAGCTATTGGAGTATTGATGTTAGTAGATATTATAATGCCCAAAATGGGAGAATCCATCACCGAAGGAACAATAATTGAGTGGCGTAAGAAAATTGGTGATAATGTAGAAAAAGACGAGATATTTCTGGAGATAGGGACTGACAAAGTCGACTCCGAAATCCCAGCATCGGTGTCCGGTATTTTGGTTGAAATATTGGCGGAACCAAACGATGTGGTTGATGTGGGTAAAGTAATCGGCAGGATAAATACTGATCCGAAAGCTGTAAAAGAGACACCCGTTCAAGATCAATCGGAATCTATTGTACCAAAGGAAACTGAAGCATCCCAAATGGAAAAGCCAGTACGAAAAACCACTGTAAAAAAGTTGGCTGGTAAAAGAAAGTCATTTTTCACGCCAGTGGTTATGAAAATTGCTCAAGATAATAACGTGCCTATGGCAGAACTAGATATGGTCCAAGGTACGGGCAGAGGTGGTCGTGTTACCAAAAAAGATTTACTGGCTTATCTTGATGATAGGAGTGGACCCGAGCTATCACATAAACTAAGCATGACTGATAATGTTGAAGAGATGGAATACATGCGCAAGAAGATAGCAGACCATATGCGTTCCAGTCTAGATACTGCTGCTCATGTTCATGTGATGACAGAAGTCGATATGACAACGATTGTGGATTATGTAACAGCGAAAGAAGAATCTTTTTCAAGCGGAGAGGGCTTTAGTCTAACCTATACTCCATTTATTGTAACTGCTGTGGTAAAAGCGATTCAGCGATTCCCATTGATGAATAGTTCACTAGAGGATGGTAATATTGTGCAAAAGAAAAATATAAATATTGGTATAGCTGTTTCAATAGAGGATGGTTTGATGGTACCGGTGATTGAAAAGTGTGAAGAGGCTAATTTTCTTGGTTTATGCCGGCGTGTAAGGGATATAACGTTAAGAACGCGGGATAAAGATCTAAGGCCTGATGAGTTGCAGGGATCCACATTCTCCATTTCAAATTTCGGTGTATTTAACGT
>CAYYXU010000218.1:0-2471 GCA_964475645.1 uncultured bacterium
TTTGAAATGGCCTTATCAATAGGGTCTTTCCCGATTATTAAACCCGGAATAAATAGTATCAATAGGTACCATGTTCCTCGTAATCTCATTGTCCCTCCCAATTTATTAAAAACTTATGTAATCAATTACTGGCCAAGGCCAGTTTTCGTTCATCTTCCGTAGCGTAATGATCCAACCAGTGCTCTAATTTTGGTTCCATCATCCGGCGGTATAGCCAAGGAAAGAACACCACCAAGTAAAGTGTAGACAAATAGCCGTAGGGCATTTCCGGAGCATTGGTCTTAGGTCGCAATTTCCAAAATTCGAAACTTCCCTGTTCATGGTGATGTGAATGTCGGGTAAGATTATAAAGCAGCAAACTACTGACCAGTTTATTAGTATTCCAGGAATGATGCAGAGCTACCGGGGTACCTGGTACCCGTACCAATCCGTAGTGTTCCATATAGTTCACCGCTTCCAGGAATAATTTCGCGAAAACAGCCATACCAAAAAACATGAATACACCATTCCAACCAGAAATTAGAAATATAAATGCAGTGAGTAAGGCGCTGCGAGCATAACCCTGGATCAGCTGATTATGATAACTTATAAGATATTTTCCACGTTTTTTTAAACGCGCTCGTTCAATCTGCCAGGCATCCCGGTGTTCCTGTAGTGAACTCCTGATAAAAAACTTGTATAAACCTTCTCCCCGCTTTGCTGTCGCAGGGTCAGATGGTAACCCAACATTCTTATGATGTCCCTGTACATGTTCAATGGCAAAAGCACTATCCCAGGTAAAGGCCATCATCCAGTTTCCAATAAACCAGTCTAACGGTTTTTTCTTGTGGTGTACCAGTTCATGTCCGGGGACTGTGGCCGCTGACCCAATCAGCAACCCACCGGCAAATACGTACCCAACCAAATGCCATAATTCTGTACCGTTTCTCGTAACGGCGATATCAAGACCGGTAAACGCCAGTACAGTTTGTTCAAAAATTGGGCTGGATACATCCCCACCCATATATGTGGAAATACATACCAAGAGAAAAACCAAAGGAAAATTAATAAATACGAGCATTGTTAATATGGATGGATATTGGTATTTGGGTGTTGAGCGATCATCACCTAGAAATGCATCACCACCAATTATAATGGTATCAAGCAGGATCAAATAAACCCAGACCCAATACTGACCTTTAGCCGTAAAATAAATGCCAATCGCAACCAGGATAGGCAAACCCAAATAGCGCAAATATTTCATCTACAGAAAATGTAACCAGAATCTGTGGTAAAATTCAATTCCTGCCTCAAAATACTTTTCAATTTACTGGTCAAGCTCTTTCAATTCTCGCTCAATCTGATCACTGTGCGGAATATCAGAGTAATCAGGCTGTATTCGATCTGGTTGCTCTTGGGGTGATTTTAGATACTGAAACCAAATGAAGATACTGATCAGGCCGATAAGCGCCGGAGCCAGCCAGACAAATAGATTAAATCCAGCTGCAACGGGTATAGCTAGTACTCGTTCGCCGTGTTTATTCACAAAATGATCTAGAACATCTTCTTTCGTTTTACCCGCTTTTACTAAGGTCTCAATTTCAGCTTCCATTTCTGAGTTTCCATGGTCATATACCGTACCACTCCAACAACAGGTAGCCATGAGACTTCTTTCGATATCCGAAATGAGTTCTTCCTGATTATTAGCCCATAATAACACGCATAACAAAGATATGATATAAATTTTCTTCATCTCAGTTAATAGGAAAAGTTACAATATAACAACAGACAAAAATATATTGTTGTATAGCAACAATTATTTGTCAAAATAATACGATTAATTCCACAATTACCAGGCGTATAGCAATTAAGGTCAGGGCAATTTTGAATAATTTCTTGAATAGATCCGGCGATAAACTGCCGAGAAGTTTTTTCCCGATCCTGGTTCCAAAATATACGGCCACAACCAAAGGCAAGAGTACCGGCCACTGCTGCAAATAGTCCACCCCAAAGAATATAATAAAAATTGGCATTTTCCCCAGGTGACCCACTGCCTGGCAGGCTGCTTTGGTAGCTATCATATTTTCTTTGGTAAGGCCTCGATCAATAAAAAATGGAGCTATAAGGGGACCGGAAGCTCCAATAAATACGGTCACCAGGCCACTGAGTCCTCCAATCCAAAAAAAGAGACTGTCTGATCTGAGTTTTGTTTTTTTCCTAAGGTACAGAAACCAGAGTATGTAGATGCCGATCAGCGGTTTCAGGAAATCGATCTTGAACTCACTAGCGGAAGGGATATTAAAATATTGGATTAACCCAAAAACTATGAGTGCTGCGCAACACAGACCCGGTATGACGCCCATTGAAAACTGTCTAATGATCGATCGGTGAACATGCTGGCGGTATACTGCAGTCCGGGTACCATTACCGACCAGCTGAATAACGCCATGTAACGCCACCACCATATACCCTTCCGGAATCAGAATGGCCAT
>CAYYXU010000219.1:0-2455 GCA_964475645.1 uncultured bacterium
CTATATGTATTCTCCCACTCTGTATTTCCATATTTATCCATTTTTAATAACCAAGCATCAGAAGTACCACCAGCAACGATATATCCTCCATCACTTGTCTGTTTTACAGCCAATTTTCCATTACCAAGATCTCTTTCAAATGTAACAACTTCCTCATTATTAGATCCGTCATCTGAACAGGATAAAAAGATGATTAATAAAATAGAAAATAAAATATGATTCGTTTTCATCGCGGCAATATTACACCTTACATATTCTAAATGTCTAGAAACAAAAAAAACCGCTACTTGGCAGGATGATGAGGTTTCGTCTCTAGATTTAATTTTTGCCACCGATTTTTACTTATTTTGACGCTCATTGGTAAGTCTTCATTGTCCGGTAAGTCAGAATCCGTTTTCCAATGGTATGGATTATGCGATCTGTATGCTTTAATTGGCTTCGGCTTGATTTCTTCATATTTTTTCCATTGACTACGTAATCCATTGAATCCTTTTATTCCTTTGTAAACTACATCTGTTTTAGCACTCCATAGAGATGGTTCATAAGGAATCTTGGGATTGTATACCCATCGGTTGTTTCCTTTAAGCATATATGTATTTAATGATTTTGTATGATGATTCCACTTATTCACATCTATTAATAGAGTGGTAATCTTATTGTACTTTAAGTATTGCTCTTTTGCTTTCCCAAGCTCGTGGTTTACAACGATTTCAATCACTAACTGTTTGCCACTAGAAGCAGTACATATAACATCAGCAAAATATTTTGAATCACCTATCCGCTTTTCGAGTTCCACGATTTCAAAAGTAACCATTTTATAACGCGGATAGTTTTGATATAAAACACCAAAAGGCCTAGGCTTCGGGGGTAATGCTGGCAGATTTAATACCTTCCATTCCTGAATCTCTTTTTTTGCCATATAGTGTTTAAGCGATTCACCATTGCAATCCGAATCAATAGTATGGGCAAAGTGGTGCTCTTTTATTTCACCTTTATTCTTAACTACTAATGATTCCCCACACTTGGTGCATTTACAACCACAAGCCAACTCATTTTCCACATTATCTATGGAAACTAATTTGCCATCTTTTGTGGCGTAGGTAATTTGGAAATTTTTAGACACGCCAAGTGCCTTTAGCGAATGCAGTTCCAAGAAATATACCTAAAATGTATCCCAAATTCATATCAATGGGCGAGAAGTATCCAAGTAATATGCCAACTGCCATTCCAATTACAAATTTAAGTAGCCAGTGCACTTTGCTGTCATCCTTTGATATTCAACTTGTAGAATTTACAAATCTCAATAAACTATATCACAATGTGCGTGAAACCAGTCCTAAATATCTATTAAAAATTAAACTAACTAACATCCAATCAATGTTTCTTTAATAAGCATATCAACTACGTCCTTAAGATCCCCTGTTTCAGCATACTTTTCCAACTGTCTATCTGCGCTAGATCCTTCCTTAATAATATTTTGAACATATTCAACTTCGGTTCTTGTTCCTAATTCATCTACTACATCATCAATAAAATCTAATAATTCATTCATAAGATCAGATATTGGTAGTTCAACATTCTTACCAAAATCAATTAACTTTCCTTTTGTACCATCCCTCATTGCTCTCCATTTATTTTCAGCTATAAATCCGGATCGATATGGCCTCCAAGTCATATTTTTACTCCTTAATCGTATTAATTTTTTCACTAATGCTTGAATAACTGCAGCAATAGTAATTACCTCTTCGACTTTTGTGGTACAATCACATATACGAAATTCTAGAGTAGGAAATTTTGGATGCGGTCGAATATCCCACCAAATTTTTGTTGCCTCATCAATACAACCTGAATTAATAAGTGTTTCTACATAATTATCATATGAAGCTGCAGAATCAAAATATTCTGGAGTACCCGTTCTCGGCAAATCTTCAAAAACAATACTGCGGTACGATTTAAAACCAGTATTCTCTCCTCTCCAAAAAGGAGAAGATGTAGAAAAACATAATATATGTGGCATAAAATATCGCATTTGATTCATGATATCTATACGTAAATCACGGTCTTCGATTCCTATATGTACATGCATACCAAATATCAAAAGACGTTTTGCAACCATTTGCATAGAATCCACAAAACCATAGTATCTATCTTTTTCTGTTATAACTTGATTTTCCCATGAAGAAAATGGATGTGTTCCTGCTGCAATAATTGAACAATTATTTTCTTGAGCAAGTGCGGAAACCATTTTACGAAGTCTTTTTATCTCTTGACTAACATCCTCAATATTATCGCAAACCTTAGTACCTATCTCTACTTGAGACTGAAGAAGCTCAGGCTGTAATTGGTCGCGAAATAGAACTGCCCCTTGATCAAGAAATTCACTGATATATGAAGTAAGTTCACGGGTATTAGTGTCAATTATTTGATATTCTTCTTCAATACCAATAGTGAGATT
>CAYYXU010000220.1:0-2448 GCA_964475645.1 uncultured bacterium
TCCATATCAGGGATTTGATACATAATGTCCATCATTGCTTCTTCCATGACAGCGCGTAACGCCCTTGCACCTGCCTTACGTTCCATTGCCTGAGCAATTATTTGATCAAGCGCTGTTTTCCTAAATTCAAGATTAATCCCTTCCATACGAAAAAGTTTCTTGTACTGTTTGATTAAAGAATTTTTTGGTTCAGTTAGTACTTTATATAGCGCCTCTTCATTTAAGGTGTCCAAGGTAGATATGACAGGTAATCGCCCTACCAATTCTGGAATAAAACCAAATTCGATTAGGTCCTCAGGCCGCAGATAGTCTAAAGATTTATCAAATACTTTTAATGTTCGTTTATTAACTTTTGTAAAACCGATCTCTGCTTTCCCTTCACGTCTCGAAATAATATTAGTCAGGCCATCGAATGATCCTCCGCAAATAAAAAGAATGTTTTCTGTATTAATTGGTATAAGGCTTTGCTCGGGATGTTTTCGTCCACCTTTTGGCGGTACATTGCTGATTGTTCCTTCAAGAATTTTAAGTAATGCCTGCTGCACGCCTTCACCTGATACATCCCGGGTTATACTTGCACTGGATGCCCTTTTTCCAACTTTATCAATTTCATCAATGTAGACGATACCCTGCTCAGCTAAAGTAATATCATAATTGGCCACTTGTAAAAGGCGCACCAAAATATTTTCAACATCTTCCCCTACGTAACCCGCTTCGGTTAGGGATGTGGCATCCGCAATGGCAAATGGAACAGAGAGAAAATTTGCTAATGTCTGCGCAATCAGTGTTTTTCCGGTACCCGTAGGACCAAGAACCAGGATATTACTTTTTTCTAATTTGACACCATCATCCAAATCCTGAAAAAGGATCCGCTTATAATGATTATGGACTGCTACGGCCATGATTTTCTTTGCCCGTTCCTGACCAACAACATGCTGGTCCAGATATGTTTTTATTTCGGTAGGCCTGGGTAGTGCTCTATGCTGTAAATTTTTCTTTGTTTGCTTTTGAGTATTTTTTGGTTTTTTATTGGGTGGTTTCATTTTTTTCTTGCAACGAGAATAGTATCAATAATTCTATATTTTTTGGCCTCATCGGCATTCATGAAAAAATTGCGATCAGTATCTTTTTCAATCTTTTTCAAAGTTTGTTTTGTATTCTTCGCTAAAATTGAATTTAATCTTGTACGCAGCCTGAGGATCTCATCCGCTTGAATTTTGATATCAGAAGCCTGTCCTTCTGCTCCGCCAAGCGGCTGATGAATCATAACCCGTGAATTGGGAAGCGCTGATCGCTTCCCTGCGGCACCACCAGCCAATAAGACTGCTGCCATACTTGATGCTTGCCCCATACATATGGTAGCCACGCTCGGTTTTATATAATTCATGGTATCATAAATTCCCAAACCTGCTGAAACATATCCACCTGGTGAATTGATGTATAAAAATATATCCTTATCAGAATTTTCAGCTTCGAGAAATAACAATTGAGCTATAACTAACGAAGCCACAGAATCATCAATAGGTGTTCCAAGAAATACAATCCGTTCGCGGAGCAGCCGGGAATAAATATCATAAGCTCGCTCCGTACGACCAGTTTGCTCTACCACCATAGGAACTAATTGAGCTAAATCTTTATTGTTCATTATTACTCACCTTCCTTTGCTGCTTCTTCTCGAAGTACTTTTGTATGAACTTTCACATCCTTAATCTTGGCAAATTCGGTTAAATAGTCCAATACCTTTTTTTCCAATAGATCATCTTCAACTCTCTGCCGGTTACTTGGTTTTTTATAATATTTCTTTATTTCTTTAGCATGATCTGGAGATCGTTCAATAAGTTTTTCTATTTCTTTCTCTACATCATTTCTAGAAACAGCAATGGTATCATGGCTATTAATTATCGCTCTCCTCACAAGGTACCATTTCATATTTCTTTCAGCAACCGGTCGATACGATTCACGAATTTTATCCTCGTCCAAGTCCTTTTCTTGTTCCTGTGCTTTCGCTTCTTCAATGATATGTTCAAGATATGAATCAACCATAGCTGGAGCAAATTCCGGGCTCACAAAATCGATCATATTGTCAGCAAGCTGCCGTTCAAATGATTCATTGGTTCGTCGTGCGTAACTATCATCAACTTTATTTTTTATTATTTCTCGAAAGCTAGACTCATCTTTTGCATCCGGTTCCACTGCCTTGATGAATTCTTCATTTAACTCTGGCAGAACCTGTTCCTCAACGTTCACTACGGATAATTCATATTTACTAACACCATTTTCTTTATCATTAGGTAAATCGATTTGAGCAGTATCACCAGGCTTTAAGCCTAGTAATCTTGATTTATTATCTCCACTGAAGGGATCCACGCCAATCTGTATAAAACGCTTCTCAAGTTTTTCGCCGATGATTGGAACACCGGATTGATCCAACTTTTGTAAATCTACAAT
>CAYYXU010000221.1:0-2438 GCA_964475645.1 uncultured bacterium
GTACTACGTTATGTGGTGAATCATCTGCCACGGAAACAGGTTCCCAAATGATCGTGCCCCGACTTAGTATCTCGTTTAATTCATACGAGAGAGCAGGATCGTTAAAATATTCGCCGCTGACCGGCATAGTAATCAAAAATTCTGGTAAAATGTCATCATAGATCACGCCCTTAACAGTGCGAGATGTTTTATTGCCCCCTAGATCAGTTGCGATCCAGGTTATCGTATATACTGTATTGTTTACCAACGTTGGAGCAGCTTCCGCTAGACGAATATTTTCGTATCGTCCTTGTGGCAGAAATCCCTCCGGCAATAATGCCGTATGCGGTGCATCCGGGTCTGCGGTGCCTCCTGTTCTGGTCCAAATAAGTTCGAATTCCCGCAATGATTCATTGGTGGAGTAAGATAATCCACGATAATTGATATAATCACCAGCGCTAGGTGCAAGTATCTCAATAGCCGGCGGAATGGTATCAAAAGTTACATTTTCTATTAATATTGGTTCATTGGGGTTACCGGCTCTATCAAAAACAGATATGCCAATATCATAACCTGACCCGCTTTTCAAAGGTAATGGTTTATCCAGATCCACAACAGCATCTTCCAGGGTGGTAAGTTGTTCATCTTTTAATTCAAATGTGTAGGGACTGCTACTATCGTACGTCCCACGAACCCGTTCTAGCCTAACCGTGCCTGACCCCAATGGCTCACTAAGATTGTAGTTTAATATCAAATCAAAATAATACCCATTTTCCAAAGGTTCGATTACGGATAATACAGGTGGTGTGATATCATAAGTAACACCAGGAATCTTAATAGGATCAGCAACATTATTAGCCATATCCATTGCTACAATAGTTATATCATACACAGCCCCATCCACAAGTGTAGCCTGGTCACTGAAGTTCGCTTCCTGGTAAAAGCCTTGGAAACGAAAGGTTGATGGTATTTCAATTGTATGAGGACTGTTTGAATCGGCAGAACCATCTACATTCTCTAGGGTAATACTCGCTTCCCTGAGTTCTTCATTTGTGGAAAAGGTGAATTTTGGCGCATTAAAGAATCCCTGGACTAACGGATATTCAATGATTACTATCGGTGGATTAATATCGTAGAGCACATTACTGATAGAAGTGAATTCGACCATATTTCCAGCCCGGTCATTACCATCAAATGTGATCATATAGCGTGTGCCATCAACAAGATTACCATCCAATGCAAGCACCCAATCAGTATGCATACCTTCCAGCAGGCCTTCATCTAACAGAGCAATGCTATGGGGAGATCTTGAATCAGAGGTTCCACTGCTGCGAGTGAATATAAAATTGCCCCGATGTAGTTTTTCAGAATTCATGAAACTCATATCAACCGTGTTCAATATTTCAGAATCTATGGGTCGAGTCATTGAAACCACTGGTGGTGTATTATCAAATAAAACATTATCTGCCACAATTACATTGGACATATTGTTAGCCAAGTCTACACCTTTAAATTCATAACGGTATATTGCACCATCAGTCAAGGTAGGAGCGTTGGTAATAATGGCACTATCAATCCGCCCTGCCGCTAGTTCATACATCACTACTTCAACATTATGTGGAGATAATGTATCTGGCGTACCACCAATGCGGGTAATTGTAAGATCAGTTTGAAGCATGGTTTCACTGAAATCATAGGTAATCAGTGCTGCATTTAGCGCCCCATTTTCACTTGGCTCGATCAAGTCGATAACTGGTTTTGTAATGTCATAATGAATGCTCGAAACCGTATATTCATCGGCAACATTTCTGGCGCTATCTATTCCATTAAGTGTATAGGTATAAATTGAGCTATCAATTAAGTTAACTGAATTAATTAATATAGTTTCAAGATAACTACCTGCTTTCATTTCATCCTTCGTCAATTGAATTTCTATAGGTGATCGCGAATCCAATTTTCCACCGGTGTTGACAACGGTTAGAGATGCTTCCCGCAAATCTTCACTCAACGTATAGTTAACCTTTTCAGAATTCGCATAGGGCCATTTAAATGAATCAAATACTGTTTGACTAGGCATTGGTTTTGTGATAACAATAAAAGGCTTTATTTCATCAAATCGCACATTTGGTATTATGAATTCGGAAACAAAATTACCTGCTGAATCACGTCCAGTATAGGTTACGTTGTAAATACCTCCGGAAACGAGACGCACCATACTGCGTGGTAAACGACCACCTCCCGGACCAGCCTTTAGCCTGCTGCCGCTAAGACGAACCAGGTATTTCCCATCTGGATCCGGCTCACCACCAACATGGTTGAAAACAATACGGCCAAAAATAAGATCTTCACTGAGATTGTATCCCAAATCAAGTTTATTGATCCACTCATTTGCGTCAGGTTTTAGATCAGAAAATATTGGGTAGGTAAAATCATATTTTACGAGACTAATCCGATTAATC
>CAYYXU010000222.1:0-2404 GCA_964475645.1 uncultured bacterium
ACCATACTGTAACCAAAAGCGCCATCGCCATAGATTCCCCATACTGTAGCATTTGGGTGAGTTAACTTCCCACCTAAAATGAAACCTGCGCCTACACCTAGGGTTCCAAAAGGGCCCGGGTCGAGCCAACCAAAATTTGACCTAGGTCGTAAGATATAAGATGCAGTAGCCACAAAATCACCTCCATCTGCAATTAAAATATCTCCATCATTAAGGTGCTTATCTAGCTTTGTAAAAAATTTCAATGGATTAACATAATCTGTACTTATTTCAGACTGTTCGTTAATTTGGTCCAACCTTTTCTTATCTCTTTGCTGCAACGTATCTGTCCAGGTATCCAAATCAACCACATTTTCTAATTGATTTTCAGGTAAGCTTGAAAAAAAAGAACTAGGGTCTGCCTGGATCGCTAAAGTTGGCTTCCGATTTAAATAAAGATCACTCCGATTGCGATTTATGGATATTATTTTGGCATCATGATTGATTTGTCTGCCGTATCCCAACCGGAAATCACAAGGTACACCAGCTAAAATAACCAAATCAGCTTCTTGCAATGCTTTTTTTCTCTGGTGGCGGAAAATAGTTAATTCTTCCTTGGACAACAATCCTCTAGCCATACCTGAAACAAACATAGGAATATCTACAGATGTTAATTTCCGCGCCAAGTTATCAACCTGGGAAACATTTAACATTGTTTGACTTCCAATTAATAATATTGGCCTTTTCGAATTAGATATCATTTTCGATGCTTTATTGATAGCACTGGGGACAGGCATTGGATATGTGATTTCAGGCAAAGGTTTTTGTGTCTTTTCAATGCCATTGAAAAGTCGGTTCAGATTTCTCTGTAAATATTTTTCTACCCACCAGGATTTTTTTTGATCATCTGTATTCAAACCGTACAAATCACGAACTAAATCTTGGGGATATAATAAGTCCAATGGTAATTCAACAAACACTGGACCTGGAACGCCTGATTGCGCAATTATTATTGCCTTGTTTATTTTATTAGCAATATTCTTAACCCTCTTGATGCAAACCTGGTGTTTTGTAAGTGGTCTAAGAAGCCCCATTTGGTCGATATCCTGTAAACTACCCCGTCCCTTCAAAATAGTGGCAGTTGCGCCGCCAAGTAATAGTACCGGAACTTGAGCCATTTGAATATTTTTTACCGCAGTTAACGTATTTGTCAGTCCTGGACCCGCTGTAACTGCCGCCACACCAATCGTTGGGGATAACCGCGATACAGCGTCTGCAGCGAAAACAGCCGTTGCTTCATGGCGCACATCAACTACACGAATACCTTTTTCGCTGCAAGCCACCAAAATTGGTGAGATATGGCCACCGCACAGGGTAAAAACGAATTTTACATCATGCTGCAACAGGGTTTCAGCAACGATTGATCCACCGTGGCTCATTTATTGAAATTGTTTTTATCGTTAATTAGATTGAATCCGAAACCCAACAAATTGCAGTTAAAACCTTTGTGAAATTTTGGGTTCAGAATTTTTCTGTAATTTTTTTGATACACTATTAAATAAGTCTTTTTCAAAGTCATCATTTGTTTCATAACAACGACCAAAAACAGATTCCCATATTTGACGATCTTCCATACAGAAATAGAAAAATACTTTATCTTGCCAAGATTTGAATACATCCCATAACTCAGAAAATATTTTTTTCTTCGTATCTATCGGATAAGAAATTTTGCCAGCAGCATCTGCAAATGGCATCTGCAGTATTTTGCTGCGCATGCTGGCCATTCTCAGGGATTTGATCGCTGGTTTAATAAACGTCAGTGTACCAAAAGATATCAATCCAACTTCCGGCGGTGAAAACATGTCCATTATTCGATTTATTAATTCATTATAATCAGCATTCCAGCCGTGGTAATAAACTATAGGATGAAAATGAAAACCTACTATGATACCTGCATCTGCCAGTTGGCGAGCAGATTGCAAACGCTGTTCAATGGTCGCTGTTCGAGCTTCTTCATGGTCGATAAATACCTGTGGATTCATTGACCAGCTGACAAAAATATTACTTGGCACTGGTGCTTGCAACAGATGCTTAACATTTTTTGACTTGGTTTTAAATTCAAGAATAATATTCAGGTTATTGCGAGCAAATTCTAATTGTGCGTCTAGAATCCCATTTTTGTTACCCAAGGCTAATGAATCAGAGGACTGACCTGAACCAATATGATAGTTTTTATTAGGATCGAGTTCTATGCCAGCAAGTTTATCAGCCAAATTATCCTCAACGGCAATTGTTCCGCCTTCATAGAACGTTTGAATACTGCAGTAACTACAACCCAGGCCACATCCTTGTACCACATCAATTGTTCTCAGGTTGCAACAGACTGTTTTTTCTGAGGCGACAGGACACATGCCAAATACAGCAT
>CAYYXU010000223.1:0-2398 GCA_964475645.1 uncultured bacterium
TTCTGATACAATTCTGAGTGTTTACCCTTTTCAATTATACGACCCTTTTCCATTACTATAATCTTATCCGCATTCCTTACGGTTGATAATCGATGGGCAATTACTAGGACTGTTCGATCTTTCATGAGTTGTTCAATTGCCTGTTGAACTAGTTGTTCTGATTCTGTATCCAATGAGGATGTCGCTTCATCTAAAATTAGGATAGGCGGATTTTTTAGTATTGCCCGCGCAATGGCAATTCGTTGTTTTTGTCCACCTGATAATTTTACTCCTTTTTCACCAATTACCGTCTCAAAACCTAACGGCATATCTTCGATAAATTCAATTGCATTTGCCATTTTAGCAGCGGCAGCGATTTGATCTCTATTAACATTTTTTAATCCATATTGAATATTGTTCTTTATAGAATCATTAAATAGAATCACTTCCTGTCCAACGATTCCTAACAAGTCCCGTAATGATTTGATCTTTAGGTTCCTGATATCTTGCCCATCAATGGAAATAGCCCCCTCTTGGACATCATAAAATCGAGGAATTAAATCAGCAATAGTAGATTTGCCGGCACCACTAACTCCTACCAGCGCGACAACAGAGCCTTTAGTTAATGAGAAACTTATATCCTCCAATACGTGTTCTTCGTCATCATTATATTGAAAAAATACATGATCAAATTCAAGATTCTTGTTAAATGCAATATCTTCAATTGCACTATCGCTATCTATTATGGCTGGTTTAGTATCTAAGATCCCAAAGACTCGTTCGGCGGATGCAGCTCCAACCTGTATTTCTGAAAATACATTACTCAATGACCGTACCGGTTGTAAGGCAGAAAACATTATTAAAATAAAACGGATAAAATCTTCAGATGTAAGTCCCTGGGCATTTAATACTTCTTTACCACCTATCCATAAAAGGGCAATGCCAATTATTACTCCCAATGTTTCTGTGATCGGAGGGGCAAGGCTGCGTAGCAGGGCCCTACGGAATATCAAATGGTAGTAGTTTTTGGTCTCATTGGTATATCGGTCAATCTCATAGTCTTCCATAGCAAAAGCTTTTACTACACGCATGGATGTTAATGTTTCAGTAATGATATTGGTGATTCCCGCAATTTTTGCGGCAGTACGACGTGATTTTCTGCGAATAGATCGACTAATATTAACGATGACAAATCCAGCAAGAGGAATAATTGTTATAGCGATCGCAGCTAATTTCCAGTTTATGATAAATAATAAAGATGTAAATGCCATAATATTGATCGGTTCAACAAATATGCGCTGGAAACCGGTTGTGAGTGCTTGCCTCATGTTGCCTACATCGTTGACCACTATTGAAGTGAGTTCACCACTTTTTTGTTTATCAAAAAACGAGAGTGATAATTTATGAAATTGTATATACAGTTTATCACGCAGTTCAGTTATCAACCGAAATTGTACAACAGTAAGCGTAATATTTTTTATATAAAGAAATACATTTTTCAGTAAAAAAATGATTAAAATACTAACGCATAACATTTTCAATGTTTCTTTTGCGGTGTCTCTAAGAATTAATCCATTTGTCCAGTATTTTAACTTTTCATTTAGTGTCAGGAATGACGATGATTCGAACTGTGCTTGTTCAGTTACCAGCTTGTTGAAGTCAGACAATATATTATTAATTAATGAGGCGGTTAACCATACTGACATGCTATTTAACGCTACGTAGATAAACGCTGTGATCGTTGATGCCACCAGATATGGCCAGTACTTAATTACTAACTTGAACAGGCGTTTATAAATAGAATTTTCCATCCGTAAAAATATCTGATTCCCTGCAATCAGTGGTCAATTGAAGTGAATATAAGTTTATTATTATTATACCGCTACGCTTGTTTCCAAACCATTTTTTTATGGCTGATACCACCTTCATAGAAATAATCGCCAATAGGCTGAAACCCAAACTTTTTATAAAATAAAATAACATGATCTTGTGCATGCAGATACACCACTGCTTCATTTATTACTTGTTCTAGTATGAACTCTACCAATGCCCGACCCACACCGTAAGTTCTTTTTTCTTTTAATACGGCAAACCTTTCCAGCTTTATTCCTTTAGTTGTTTTTCGCCACCGGGCAGTACCAACAAACTGGTCATCTAAAGTAGCCAATAAATATCTTGCTGATTCTTCAAACTGATCTACTTCCACATGTTGCGGTACATTTTGTTCCACAATAAATACTTGGTGACGAATGTCCCGAATTATTTCCATTTCTGCACCATTCTCAACGATACGAACTTTTATATCCATGACATAATTTTACCTTATCCAATAGTTAAAAACAAAGATGGTTTGAAATTCCGTTTTTACTTTCCAAATTTGATATATGCGATATAAAAGAAAACAAATCATCATCGTTGG
>CAYYXU010000224.1:0-2387 GCA_964475645.1 uncultured bacterium
ATGTTTCTAAAGGAATATAATTTATCTGAACCGGGTTTGTATAAGTTAATACATGCCGCATTTAAACTTTTAGATTTAGAAACTTTTTTCACGGGAGGGTCAAAACAGGTTCGTAGTTGGACTATCAAAGAAGGAACAATTGCTCCAAATGCCGCTGGCGAAATCCACACTGATTTCCAGCGCGGTTTTATTAAAGCAGAAGTATATAAATATGATGATTTAGTACGACTAGGATCGGAAAAAGCAGTAAAAGATGCTGGGTTGGCTAAATTACAAGGTAAGGACTATGTGGTACAAGACGGTGATTGTATTTATTTCCATTTCAATGTCTAGATTCTAACATGTGGTTTTTCATGATAACATCCTATATACTTGTAATCCTCTCAGGTATAGGAATCATATTAATTGGTATAAACCATTATTTAAATATCTGGGCCACACACCATATTACTTTGGATCTGCTAGTCAGTATTATTTTCATAGCTGCTCAAACGCTGGTTATTTTCTTTTTCGTAGGCACCGGTGTAAATGTTAAAGAATACACTCAAGCTAACCAAGATATTGGAGACAAATTTTACAAGGGTATACTAAGTATAAAACGCAAGTTGTATCCACCAACGCTTATGGTCACCATGCTATTTATGACAATGGTAATTCTAGATGGTGGTTTCTTTTTAGGAAAAGTAAAAGAATGGTGGTTTCATATAGTATACGTACTTACTCTATATTATTATACTAAAGCTACTGGGGCGCAACACAAAGCATTTATTGGCAGCACAAATATTGTATTGGCTATGACGAAAACAGAGAGACAGTAAAAAGGACAGGAAAACCTGCCCTTATAAATTTTTTCTTATAACAATAAATTATTCGTCATCTTCATCATATTCGTCATCTTCATCATCATAATAATGTTCATAATACTCAGGTGGATAAGCATACATATTTGAATAGTCCCACTCTTCGTTATCTTCGTTATCTTCGTTATCTTTTTTAACCTGTGGTACTTCTTGTTTTACAACGATTACTTTAGGATCTGTTGACCCGTCATTATCATTTTGTCCCAATGCTTTATTCACCAGGCTTTGATCCTCTGCACTTAAACTTGGTACTGGCGTACCCAGCAGATGTTGTCGGTACATTAAACCAATTAAACCTCCAAAGAATAATACAAGGAGGGCAATTATTGATCCATCTGATTTTAATTCGTAGCCACCCCAAATATTTTGTGCTAGACCGTAATTTAGGAAAACAGCTAAAGACAATAATACAATAAATACGATCAATATATTTCCCATAAGTGTAGGAGTGGTTGATTCAACCACTAATATATACAGCATCCAGATCATTAATCCGCCAATGATAAATATAATTCCAGTTATATAATCATTGGATAGTAGGGACTGAATAAAACCAATCAATGATCCTACTGGAATTAAAAAGCCGATGCCTGTTTTAATGCTATCGGCCATTAGCAAACTAGATAATTATTGTAATTATTGTTTACCATACTAGGAATTCTGTTGAGAAAATTGAATGTATTTCTATCGAAAAGCAAGATATTTCGACATTCTCTATTATATATATAATGAAAACGAGTTTCTTTTTTCATATGAAAGGTTGGTTTCCTTAATTTGTACTAAGTATCAATTGCATATATGAACAAACGGGATAAAAAAGTTAGGGTTGGTATTATAGGTGTAGGACACCTGGGAAAACATCATGTAAAACATCTTGTTACAATTGGCCATGTAGAATGCATAGGGTTCTACGATATAGATGAGTCAAGAGCAATGGTTATTGCAAATAAGTATAATGTAAAAGCCTATGATTCACTAGAAGCATTACTAAGTGAATGTGATGCCGTTACAATTGTAACGCCGACAGAGACACATTTCAATATTGCTTCAGACTGTCTCACTGCAGGAAAACATATATTTATCGAAAAACCGATCACTAAAACTGTAGCCGAAGCAGAACGTTTATTAACATTGGCTAATACTAATAAGGTATTAATTCAGGTGGGGCATATAGAAAGATTGAATCCAGCATTGATTCCGTTGAAAAACTATTCCATATCACCAAAGTATATTGAAATCCAGCGATTGGCCCCATATGATGTACGTGGTACAGATGTTCCTGTAGTATTGGACAAAATGATTCACGATATTGATATATTATTGTCTCTTGTTAACAGTGAAGTTGAAAGTATTAATGCAAATGGTATCTCTATATTAACTGATTCAGTCGATATAGCTAATGCTAGAATCCGCTTTAAAAATGGTACAATTGCTAATATAACTTCTAGTAGAGTTGCGCAAGATCACGTTCGAAAGACGAAAATATTTCAGCAAGATCTTTATATAACTATAGATTTTTTACTGGGC
>CAYYXU010000225.1:0-2283 GCA_964475645.1 uncultured bacterium
GCATCAGTATGGGGTGATAAACCAAATGTGTTATCACCTGGTTCACGGCGCCTGATTCTATCTGCATAAGTACATTCTTTATTTGGATCAATCCCAAACTCTCCATTTTGTTCACACATCCAAAGGTTATTCAACCAAGCTTTTGTCTTGGCCATCCGTTTATCTTGGCGCGCCAAGACCTGTGGTCGAGACCAATAAATTCCAAATACCTGTGGCTTACCTGACTGTAACGTACTAAAGTATTGATCCAAGTGTGCTTTTTCCTGACACTGTTCATAGTAGCCATTTTCAGTGATGTATTCTACCAGTTCATCATTCCAATCCTCAACCTGGGATTTAGGAAATACATTCCTGATTACTACGCAGCCACGGTGTTTAATAGATGCAATAATTGTTTTATCAACTTGCTCATTTTTGATGGCTTCATAATGAATCTCTGGGATAACTGTTTTTCCATCCCTAATCAAATTTTCTATGAGTGACACCTCTGCCTTTATATCACTTTCCAGATCATTAAAAATACCTTTTAACTCTGGCAGATTTTTTTTCAACTGTTTTTTTGTATCAACAATTGCCTGGTTAATATTATCGATTATGAGATCCATGATATTATTTGAATCAGTTACTCACAGTGAAAATTTATAATTATACTGCTATTTCACTTCCTGTTTTGTCAGACTTAACAAATGGATAATAAAGATGGGATCGCCAGTTATCATCAGGATCATCAGCAATACCATATATTTCAGGGTATTTTCTAGTAATACGAGCTGTACGAAAAATCACATCCCAAAGAAAGAACATATTACTATAATTACCATTTGGGTTACTAATTCCATCCTCAGGACTTTTACCATGGTGAGCAAAATGAGTAGCTGGTGTTGATATAAAGCGCTCAATTACCCATGCCAGCGGGTTTAAAGTTTTGTATTTATATAAAAAAGCATCCCATCTTGCCTCACTATGGGCACCAGTCACAATTAACTGTTTCAATATAATTGCAATGATCATTTCACGATATAAACCAAAGTAAGTGGCCATACCCAACCACCATATATTGGGCATTAAGACGTAATACAATACTGCATTTCTGTAGGATACAAGCACCCCCATTTCTCTAGAAGAATGATGAGGCCGGTGTAATTTCCATAACCAAGGCCACTCATGGGCCTTACGGTGATACCAGTACTGCAGTAGATCATCGCCAACTAATACGAATAATGCAGAGGCCCACAATGTCATTCCTGAAAAGGCATTATGATATTGCGGTAACAGCTTTATAAGAAATAACGTCGTAGTGAGGAAAATGATTGGTTTAATGAAAATGAAAAGTTGAAAAGTGCTAAGTAATTCTATATACCAGTCATTTCTGGAACGTATGGAATTCTTCCCATAAAGACCACCAAGAGCCTCTATAATACCAAATATGATCAATATTGAAAATATTGCATAGACCTCTAGATATTTAATTTCAAGTATTTCCATTTCACCTAAGAATACACACTGAGGCAAATCTAATCCATTTTTAACAAAAAATGTAGTGCTGAAAAAAGCCCCAATTAATGAGGCTTTTAATCATTATAAAATGATAGAATTAGATCTATTTCAACAGTACTATCTTCTTAGTACTAATATATTCCCCAGCATGTATCTGGGAAAGGTAAATACCAGCACTCACTGGTTTGCCATAATCATTAGTAGCATCCCAAATTACTGATCTGTAACCAGCGTCTTGTGTTTGATTAATTAGGGTTGTTACTTGCTTACCCAGCATATCATAGATGGTAATATTGACCAGACTATTTTCTGGTAGGTCATAGCGTATTGTTGTGACTGGGTTGAATGGATTGGGGTAGTTCTGGTGGATCTTAAATTGGCCCGGCATTGTTATATTATTAACCAAACTTAATTCTTGTGTATTGGCCATCCCCGGGGTTGGATTCATAAATTGCCATGTATCCGAACCATCTGGATAACGTCCATAAGATGTATCTTCCCCCTGAGAAGAAAATGACATTTCTATAATTGCACTTCCATCTGGATCGTAAATACCTATATCCTCTCCGCCACTACTTAGTTTGAAATCCACGTGTAACGGTCCTTGCTCAGGGTCGGCATCTGCCCAGATAACTAAAAACTCACCTCCACTAATAGTTGTTTCACTGGTTGATGTATCAGTGATATGATACAGGAATGAACCCGTAAGATTATCAGTAAAATAAAATCCGCCAATATCTATAGCTTCCATACCATAATTATATAATTCAATAAAATCCTCATTTT
>CAYYXU010000226.1:0-2268 GCA_964475645.1 uncultured bacterium
CCATTTTTTCAATACAGCTGCTACTTCGTGTAAAAAATTATCATCTGAACTTTCAGCTGCTTCGACCAAATCATCCACTAATCGGTCCGCCAGTTCCATGCGGGTATCCATCTTATATGTTAATAGTTCATCAAAGGTAATTTTTTCATCTTCATAAGCCATTCTGGCCGATCTCTGGGCACGAAAATGCATAAAGTTTTGAGAAATATAATCTGGATAATTAAGGCGGTTTAATTCCCGAGGCAGTGTAGTCGTCCATGGTGGATCATTGGCATTTTGCAGCCAACCTGATTTTGCATCAATCACCTTCGGCAATTCGTCGTACGTATGTGTCTTATGCCAAAGTGTTTGCGGTGTATCGCCGGGAACAATACCAAGCCAATCCCAATCTCCAGCTGGCCTAACTGGTGTCCTGCCACCAAATAGGTGCATAATATGTCCGTCACGATCAGCATACATGGTAGTAAAGAAAGGATTCTGTAAACGACTGGCCGCTTTTTCAAATTCATCAAAATTTGTCGCCAGTGCCATATCCAAATACTGTTCAAAAATAAAAGGCTGGTCCTTTCCTACCACGCGCAAAGCGTAAGCATAATTTTTATCCTCACGAACTATTGGACCATGAACTGATTCTTTTATGATCAACTCTTTTTCTGATAGTTCACCATCCAATCCTCTTACTTTTAATTTCACTGTCCTAATCGTGAATGGTTTGCTATCATCATCCCATTTATAGCCATCACCAGTAAGAACCAATTTATACAAATCCTGTCCATCGTGTACATTGTTAGTATGGGCCCAGCCCAAGTAATCATTAAAACCAATCCCAATAAAAGGGCTACCTACAAGGGTCGCGCCATATATATTCAGGTCCTCGCAATTTAATTGAACTTCAAACCAAGTGAACATGTCGTCCCAAGGTAAATGTGGATTGATAATCAGCATTGCATTACCTGAGGCAGATTTTGATGGACCGATCGCCCAAGTATTAGAACCCCGATCAGCACGTATTGATGTCGGATTGAATTGTGTATCTCTTGGGTTTGTGACAAAATGATAGATGATCACACGTTGATAGTGAGCAAGTAAATCCATTGGCTCTACTGGTAAAATAGCTTTGGTATCAGAATTTATTTCGTCTGGGAATTGAGAAGCATAATCATTTATACCATCGGTAAAACTTTGAAAATACTGTTTAAAATCAGGTTGTTGCGATTCCAACCATTCAGCTGCTCGTTGTGGAATATTGTTCAGGTGCACCCATTGATCAGATATTAGGTAAGGTTCGCCAAAGTATTCAGCAGCTTGACCACGAGCCTGCCCAAATAGCCGTAGCATAAGATTTCCATGGTTACGCATTTGGGCCCAACCAAAGGCATAAAATAACTGATTATAATCACTGGCATAAATGTGTGGCACACCATAGGTGTCCCACAAAATTTCCGTGTTTTTTTTCACTACCGTAAAACAACCGCTACACAATAATACTACGATAAGCATTAGCCGGCTTATCTGTTTATATATTTTCATATATGTATAATTACTAAGCATTAATTTGCCGTTGCCTTTCAAATAGAACCGCGCTCACAGCAGCAGATACATTTAATGATTTAATTTGACCTTGCATGGGTATGGTTGCCAGAAAATCACATCTCTTTCGCACTAGGTGTCTAATACCCTGACCTTCACTGCCAACAACAATAGCTACCTTACCTGAATAATCAACTTCATACCATACTTTTTCCTTTACGTCATTTTCTACGCCTACAATCCAAAATCCCTCGTCTTTCAATTGCTGCAATGTTTGCTGCACATTACCACAACTGTAGATTGGCAGGGTAACAAATGCACCCTGGCTAACCTGCAATGCAGCATCTGTAAGTTGTGCGCCGCCTCTTTCAGGTAAAATTAAGCCATCCAAACCGGCACATTCTGCAGTGCGAATAATCTGTCCAAGGTTTTGCGGGTCGGATATGTGATCCCCAAGTAAAAAACCCATATTTGTTTTACCACCAGCAAAGGAAGGCAAAGGTGTGGTCACCGGTCCCATAAAGGATACAGCTATACCTTGGGTACGGTATCCTTTGTATTCTCTGGTAAAATTCTCTTTGGTCCAAGACCTTGGCAAAACAGCAGTATCCTCTAGCAAAGCTGAAATAGCAGGGTCTTTTTTCGCCTGACTATTTTTTTGAATGTCTATTGCAATAATTTCGAAGCGATCAGCTTTAAGGACTTGTTTTGCGCTATTTAGTCCATATACAGTATAGG
>CAYYXU010000227.1:0-2255 GCA_964475645.1 uncultured bacterium
ACGATCATTTGGGAACCTGTTTCCGTGGCAGATGATTCACCACATAACGTAGTACTTGAAGATATAGAACTGTCACTAGGTGTTTTTAATAAGAAAAACTTTATCAACCAGTCTGCTCTGGTGGATGGTGTAATGTACCGCTTACTTATTAATGCTGCTGATCGTGCGGATAACAATCTATCCATCATTTTATCAGATAGCGTGACTTATGACATAACCCCTCCTGATTTTCTTGATATTGCCCCAGAAGCGGGTAGTTATGTCAATTCATCTGTTCTGCAATTCACTAATCCTGAAGAGCTTTCTACCGCATCTGTTAAATGGGAAAGAATTGGTGGTGAAGAAGATAAAAGCTCTCCGCATGTCATCGATGTTCCTGATGAATACTTTGGGATAGGCCCCCAAGAGACTTCTTCAATAGTAACACCAAATCTTACCAATGGAAGTATTTATAGATTGACACTCAGTGGCAGGGATTTAGCTGGAAATCTTGCAGGGGTTGTTTATCATAACATGCATTTTGACATAGAACCCCCAGTGCTAGAAATTATTTATCCGACTAAACGACCCGAAGTTAATAATACGGATGTTGGATATAAGCTTTCCGAACAGTTGGCGAATGCAACATTCACGTATACTTGGCTGAGTGGGCCAGAAGATACCAGTAGTCCTCACACCGTAAATCTTGAACAAAGAAGTTTGCTAGAAGGTACAACAGACCGTTATTCGGTAAGTCCTGCCCCATTTCTTATCGATGGTGCAAGTTATAAAATCGAATTTTCCGGATACGATCGGGCGGGCAACATTGGGAATGTAGTGATAATTGAACCTGTGTTGTATGACATTACAAAACCTATAATTACTATGACGATTCCTGAACCTGATAAAGTCATCATTGGTCAAGAAATAAGTTATAGTATTTCGGAAAACCTTGAAGAAGGTACCATCTCTTGGGTAAGGAGTGGCGGGAATAGTGATAATATTTCTCCCCATACTATACAATTGGCGGATGTCGAAAAAGCTAAAGGTGATTATGATAATATATTATTACAAAACAATACTGAACTGATGTCTAGTACTGCCTATAAAGTCACATTACGTGGCACAGACCCTGCAGGAAATGAAAGTGACCCAGCTATTTCGGAAAATGTAGATTATGTACGGACAATAGATGGAGAATGGACCTTTAAAGGCGCAGTTATTACAGTCGTATGGAGTTTTAAAACGACTGATGGTGATGATGGTGTAAATGGAGAATTTGAACAATGGATCCAAATGGGCGAGAAGATAAGTAACCGGGAGAAAGGAAGCTTTAGTTTGGATTATTCTAATAAGCCCTGGACTATGGATTGGTTGATGGGTCGCTCGGGAATACGACGTATTAGCCTTTTTAACTTTGGTGATAATGAAACCTTGAATGTGATTACGGGTGAGACAAAGCCAGATAGCTGGGAAGATGGCCAGATAATGCAATATAAGTACACACCGTAAATAATACTGCTTTATTGGCGTTGGACTTGCAACAGATGTGCACTAAATTCGCCGGAAAATTTTATATAAACTGATGCAGGAAAAATTCACTAATGGCTAAACAACAATCTTTCGCTGATAAAGCTACAAAAAAGAAGAAAAAAGATTTAAGCACTTATGTCAAGTACATCAAGAGTGTCAAATCGGAAAAAACCGGTTATTGGCGCTTTAATGAACAAATGATACAGATCAAAGAAGGTGAAAATCTTGATGGTGCACTTAAGCGGATGGATGAATTAAGCCAGGTTCTTGATATGGAAATGCCGGTTCTCAAATCTGCAGCAGAGGTGGAAATTGTAGAAAATGATGGGGTTAATGACCTTGATAGCCATTTACAGGAAGCGGATGATAAGGGTATGAAAGAATCAGAAGATATTATTGCGGAAGAGTCCGTGGAGGAAGTGAATGAACCTGTTGGAGAAGACGAACAAGATGAAGTCGAAAAAACAGATGTGACCGAAGCTGATTCTAAAGAGCAATTAGAAGAAGAATCTGAAACAAAAACGGATGATCAAGAAAGTGGTGCTTCAGAGGGTGATGAAGCTAAAATCGAAAAAGATAATGATGTAGATGAACCAGCAGAACCAGCCACAAAGGACGATGATACAGTTACTGAGAAAAAGGTTGAAGATGCAGATGCATCAAGAAAAGATAAGGCAGCCAAATCCGATGAGTCTGCTTAATTTATATATCACTTTACTGTAAATTCGAAAACAAGAATAGTT
>CAYYXU010000228.1:0-2244 GCA_964475645.1 uncultured bacterium
GGTTCATTATTAGGTGTAACCATTCTGGTCCAAGGCTGTAAATATATGATCTCAGAATCAAGGGAATTTTTGGCCCTAAAATACGCTGTCGCAATAGATGCGGTGCCTGATGAGTAAGTGTATTCATCAGCTAAATAAAATGAATATACATCCAGGTAACTGGCTTCAGTGGAATCCCATAGAAATAGAGTGTCATAAGCGTCGATAAATAATTCACCTACTTCCATATCCAAAAACTGGAGGTTTTCACGAAGATATTGTACACGAAGATGTATACCAGCTACGCTGTCAACCTGTAATACATATAGTTTGATAGCAAATGTATCACCTGTACTTACGTTGATTTCATGGGGGTTAAAAAACACTGCTGGCGGTTCCATTTCCTGTAAAGGGACATCGATCCAGTTATCCATCGGATAATCTGAATCCGCGCAAGAAATAGTAAAAATCGTAATGATAGTTCCGGCAAACCAAAGTAGTGAACGGGATCGGAAAATTTGTTTAATCAAGGGCAAAAGATAGACTTAATCCTACTTCATTAATTGCTGGATCCATGGTCAATAAAATTGATGTTGGTTCTACCTCAATTTTTCTAGGGGCAACCTGCCAGGTATGCCACATATTTACCATCCAGTAAATTACGCTGAAACGGCGGATCATACGCATGTTGCGGTTGGCACGGTCCATGCGACGACCATATTTCTGTATTTTCGGGCGGTAGGCAATTAGATCTTCTGGGACCATTGATGGCCCATAAGATGCATACAATCTATCTGCTTCTTTTTTGGAAGTACTGTAATGGTAATAATTGTATGCCAAAAGAGTGCCCAGTGTTGTCCAGCCACCAATGATCCTGCGGCCGATTACTACCCGTTTAGAATAAACCTGTCCTGCGCCAGGAAGCGCTGCGGAATAAAGCATAGCCCAGAGCACTTGATTTCTTTTTAATTCTAGGTCAATTTTTGATTCCAGCTGGGGGTAGGATGATTGACGAAGTGTAAGGCCGTCGCTAGTTACAAGGAAGCGGCTGGCGTAAAGATTGGGATTCAATTCGTCATAAAATAGTCTGGTTACCAGGGTATCCACATAATCATGAATACCATCCATTTCACCTATATATTCCAGTGAACGTGATCGGATAATCTCTTCCATCTCCACTGATATTAAATCGGCGCTCAGCGTATACTGTTCACTTTCCCGACTAATATTGCCCATGACGATCCTATCCACATTCAGTAATTTTCCAACATTGACCGCGCAACCGATAGATGTGCAGGTTGAATAATTTTTTGATATTTTGTTAAGGATATTAAAACGATTATTGATGCCTGATGCTTCTACACTATAGGGTGTATACATGGCGAGTGTTAATCGAAATCTTTCTGTAAGGGTCTGTCCAGCAGCAAAAGATATACCCTGGTTATGGAAATCGACTACTGCAATAGTAGGGCTTGATAGATCGTAGAGATAGAAATGGGGGGCGTCTGGCAGGCTAGCTGCAGATATCAATGACAAGAGTGCCGCCGAGGCAATTGTTTTCGGACTCCGCATATTTTTCATCCCTAATTTAACAGGAATGCTAGTCAAATATATTATGTAATAAGCAATCAATTCAATTGCATTCCGCTGCGCAGAATTTTCAGGAATTACAGCAAGTTAAAATCGGCGGCGGGGGTTATCCTGAAACCACTGGTCCAAAAATAGATCCATATGATCAAAGAGTGCGGACTCAAGGTGGGTTTTTAATTCCCGGTCTACACTATAGCCGATTGATTGGTGTTCGTAGATTTTTGCCAGGGAAAAATCTTTTGTCATTTCGTTATCATTGAAGTTTTCAATATAGTTTTCCATTGTCAGTATGTAGTTAAAAAGAGAAACCTCAACTGTATAATAAAACCCAGGAACTTCTTCCATAGGACGCCCGACAATAAAAACACGCAGCAGGGGATAAGGTTGATCTAACTTGATCCAGATTTTATATTGATCTAGCTTTTCTATTACGTACGATTCAACCCAGGTGGGTGAAATAGCATTTTCTAACCCATCAACGATAACCTCAATACTTAACTGGTCCAGTCCTTTGAGATTGGATTCATGCCATCTTGTTTGACCTAGAGATATGGCAAGGAACGATATCGATACTATAATAAAGGATGTGATCTTGTTACAGGCCTGAAACATATTACCTTAAATGTACCCCGGACAGGATTCGAACCTGTGGCCTACGGATTAGAAGTCCGTTGC
>CAYYXU010000229.1:0-2218 GCA_964475645.1 uncultured bacterium
GCAGAACAGATCAAACTGAAATACGCCTCGGCCAAGGCTTCCATGTCATCGACCGAACTTGAATTTGATCTACCGGTGAAAAATGGCGGCATTGCCCGCAAAGTATCCGAACATGAATTATCCCGCTACGTAGAAGCGCGCATGATCGAGCTGATCCAGCTCATCGACAGGGAAATAGCACGGGCTGACGTGAGTGACCAACTTACCTATGGGCTAGTGTTGACTGGCGGCGGCGCCATGCTGCGCAACCTAGTACCCTTGATACAGGAAAAGTTCAATATGCCGGTCCGGATCGGACGACCAAAGAATTTTAGCGGTGCGATAGATATTGCTTCTACCGCAGATTTTACTGCAGCCATAGGATTGACCCAGTGGGCCAGCGTTACCAGGGACCTGGTGATGCAGGAAACAGGTTTATCTTCTATTGGCAAGACAGTGACAACCATCAAAGATTGGGTCAGAGGACTCTTTACATGAACCACATGACCAAAGCCAAACCTAACCAACCAAAAAAGGAGTAGCACTATGCTGTTTGAGTTCGATAGTCTAGCAGAACAAAAAGCAAAATTAAAAGTAATCGGAATCGGCGGTGCCGGCGGAAACGCTACCAACCGAATGATTCAGGCCGGAATGCAGGGGGTGGACTTTATTGCCATTAACACGGACGCCCAGGATCTGGAGAACAATGCAGCCGAACATAAGATACAAATTGGCAAGAACCTTACAAAGGGGCTTGGAGCCGGGGCACAGGCCGAGATTGGCCGGGAAGCCGTAGAATCAGACCAGGACGCGGTCCAGGCGATCCTGGAAGATGCAGATATGGCCTTTGTTACCGCTGGAATGGGTGGTGGCACTGGCACAGGCGCAGCGCCGATGGTAGCAAAGTTATCTCGGGAAATGGGTATCCTAACAGTAGGCATTGTTACCTTGCCATTCAATTTTGAGGGACCAAAAAGAATGAACCGCGCCCTCGAGGGAATAACAGAACTGCGCAAGGCCTGCGATACAGTTATTGCTATACCTAACCAGAAACTGATGTCTATAGTCGAAACGGATACCACCGTTGTGGAAGCCTTTAAAATGGCTGATTCCATATTGCACCAGGCAGCGAAAGGGATTTCGGACCTGATCAATGTTCATGGCTTGATCAATCTGGATTTCGCAGATGTAGAAACAATCATGAAGAAGATGGGTGAAGCGATCATGGGCACAGGAGTAGCCCAAGGTGAAGAACGAGCCGTACTGGCTGCTCAGCAGGCTATATCCAGCCCCTTGCTGGATAATGCCTCTATTAGTGGCGCTCAAGGTGTATTGGTAAACATTACCGGCAGTCCAGATCTAACTCTACATGAAGTGGATTCCGCAACCAATATCATCTTTGAAGAAGCAGGTAAAGATGCCAATATCATCTTTGGTGCAGTTATCGACCCTTCCCTGGGTGATGAAATCCGGGTTACTGTTATCGCTACTGGTTTTAACCAGGGACAGTATACCGCTGATGTAGAACCGGCGGTGGAACAGGTAGTAGTCCCGAAACAACGCCAAACACGGGAATTACAGGAAGAGATCAATGCACCGGTATTCGCGCAACAACAGGAACCGCCCGCAGGGGCCGCCGAACCGTTGCAGATGGAAGCACCAAAACCTTCCTTCAAATTTGATGATACAAACCCGACGATTTATGGTGAAGACCTGGATGTACCGGCCTTTATCCGCCGACAGAATGATTAACAGGATTGTATTAAAAAGCTAGACGTAAACAGCATAATTAGTGGCTGCTGCTGGTTGGCTTAGGTGCAGCTGTCACTGGTAGTAAGTGAAGCTAAAATAAAACAGCCCTCGGAAAGAGGGCTGTTTTATTATCACTAAAAATATTTAGTATAGATTAGATCTTCTTCCCTTGGGCCCGTAAATCATTGACCACTCTGCGAATGCCTTTCTTATCGATCAGGCGCAACCCCTGGGTAGATACATTAAGGGTAATATAGCGGCTTTCATCAGCGAGCCAGAAGCGCTTTTTCTGCAGATTGATATTGAAACGGCGACGACTCTTGTTATTGGCATGGCTCACATTATTCCCAAACATCGGTTTCTTACCAGTTACATCACACATGCGACTCATGATCTATTCCTCAATAATTAATGTTAATTATAAATGTTTATTAAAAAGGCCCGCGAATTTACAGGATTATGGGTTTTTGACAAATGGAAAGGTTAT
>CAYYXU010000230.1:0-2207 GCA_964475645.1 uncultured bacterium
GATTTAACATGTCTGAAAACCAAGTAAAATCCAATATTGTACCCAGTATTATAGCGGGTGTAATTGGCGGTATAATTAAAATAGTAGTTGCCATGGCGTTTAGTGCCCTAATATTCACTGGTACACTAGCTGCCTACTTACCTCAGGGAATAGGCATAGTATTATTTGGATTTTTTCTATTTGCTGTCATTTCAATCTTTACATCCAGTTATCCAGTGAATATTAATACACCTCAGGATATCCCAATTGCTATTATTGCTCTCATAGCAACTACAGTTATGGCAACTTCTGGTAAAGATTGGGATGCTGATACAACATTTCAATTCATATTTGTTACTATTGCTCTAACATCTATTCTTGTAGGCATATTCTTCTTTATTCTTGGTAGTCTAAAACTTGGTAAATTGGTTCGATTTATTCCTTACCCTGTTGTAGGTGGGTTTTTAGCTGGTACCGGCTGGCTAATAGTCAAATTTGCATTCATAATGACCGCAGGTATGGGATTATCGTTAGCAAATATTGTGTCACTTTTTGACCAAGCAACATTATCTAAATGGTTTCCAGGATTAATATTTGGTTTAATCATGCTTATATCGAGTCGCTATATTAAACATTATCTGCTTATTCCTGCCCTGATAGCAATCGGCATAACATCTTTTTATGCAATTATGTTTTTCTATGGTTTTTCATTCACAGATCTGGAATCTAGTGGATATTTGCTGGGTCCTTTTCCTGAAGGAGGTCTTTTTCAGGGTTTGCCATTAAAGTATCTATCCGATTTCAATTGGTCAATATTTTTGGAGCAATTACCTGCAATAGGCACCATGATGATCTTGAATGCCATATCAGTATTATTTAATTACAGCGGTCTCGAAATCATCATTAAAAAAGATCTCGATCTTGATCAAGAATTAAAGACCACTGGAATAGGGAATATTATTGCAGGCCTCGGCGGTGCTCCTCCAGGTCATTTATCTCTTGGCGGTACATTGTTGGCTATTTCAATTGGTTCAAAAAGTAAACTAACCAATATCGTTATCGCTCTACTTTGTGCAATTACCCTATTATTTGGTTCAGCAGTATTATCTTTTTTTCCTCGAATTATACTTGGTGGACTGCTTTTTAATCTTGGTCTGTCATTTTTAGTTGATTGGCTGTACAGTACCTGGTCGAGGGTTCCAAAAACTGATTATACAATCATTCTATTGATCTTTCTAGTAATTGGAACAGTTGGGTTCCTAGAGGGAGTAATCACAGGCTTATTGATGTCAGTAATACTATTTGTAGTTAGCTATTCTAAGGTGGAAATAATTAAGCATGAACTCACTGGTAAAACATTCCATAGCAATGTGGAAAGATCAGAAAGTATAAAAAATATTATCGATGATAGTGGGGAACAAACATTGATATTGCCTCTACAGGGGTTCATATTCTTTGGCTCTGCAAACCGCTTACTTGAACGGATAAAATTACACCTGCAATCCCAAAATGAAAAAAATCTTAAATACTTAGTTTTTGATTTTAAACAGGTAACAGGTGTTGATTCTTCCACAATAAACAGTTTTAACAAGTTACGAATTCTGGCAGAACTAGATAATTTCCAAGTTCTTTTTTGTAATCTTACGCCTGAAATTATCTCTCAGTTTGAAGTGGAAGGTTTATTTTCCGATAGTATGGACCTCTTCTTGAAGTTTGATGATTTGGACCACGGCATGGAATGGTGTGAAGAACAAATAATTTCTGAACAAACAATAGGTAGTAACAAGCAAAAGGAAGAAATAGATGAAATAAAATTATTTGAGGAGAAATTTGCTGATTTGTTGATCTATTTCGAATCAAAAGATATAAGCCAGAATATAACCATTATTGAACAAGGGAGTGATCCAGATGGATTGTATTTTATCAAATCAGGAAGAGTTACGGTCGAATTACGATCATCAAATAATAAAATTCGGTTAAAATCTATGAGTACCGGTACAGTAGTTGGAGAAGTAAGCTTGTATCTAAAAACTCAAGCAACAGCATCAGTAATATCCAACACTGCTTGTAAAACCTATTTTTTATCTCACGAAAATTTTGAAAAATTAAATAAGGAAACTCCAGAAAGAGCAGCTGAATTACACACCTATATTGTCAAATTACTTAGTGATAGGCTGGCCAAATCCAACGCGACGATTCAAGCATTAATGTAGTAATCATATAACTAA
>CAYYXU010000231.1:0-2207 GCA_964475645.1 uncultured bacterium
AGAGCTAACTGCCATTTTGGAAGGTCAAGAAATTTATCCATAATCAGTGTCGATCTAGGTATTGCTGCAGAAATATTGCTGCAGCCGTTTGATCCACCAGGTCCTTATTATATCCACTCTTTATATTCTGTTCTTTCATTGATCGCTTCGCGGCTACTGAACTCCATCTTTCATCCTCATATTTAATTATAATCCCTCGGTCAGTTAATTTATCAACAAATTCTTCTACCTTTTTTGTTTGTTCCGTTTTCTGTCCAGCCATGCCAAGAGGTAAACCAATAATAGTTAGTTCTACATCTTCTGCAGCAATGATCCTTTCAATTTCCTCGATCAAAATGGTGTTATTTTTTTTAATGATTGTTCGATATGGACTGGCAATCATTTTTAATGGGTCGGATAGAGCTAAACCAACTCGGCGAGCACCATAATCAATGGCTAAAAGGCGTCCCATCTTTATGACGGTAAATCAGATCGGCTGATTAAGGTAATTCTTGAGAATTTTTCCAGGTTTGAAATGGGTTTTTTTATGGGCTGGAACAAATATTTCTTCATTGGTATGCGGGTTTCTTGCTTTTGGTTTTGCCTTTGTTGGTTTTACTTCGAAAACACCAAAATTTCTAATTTCGATGCGCACCTTTTCATGATCTTCAGTGAGCATTTCTCTAAGCACTGTAAATAATTCATTTGTAAACATCAAGGAATCGACAACTGTCGCATCCAGCCTATCTGCTATTTCAGTGGCAATATCCCTTTTTGTAAATGTTTTTATTTTCATTTCACTTTCCCGTTCTTTCTACACCATCAACTCCAGGTATCTTACTTACTTTTTTAATAACCCGGTCAAGTTGTTTCAGGTTTTTAACCTGCACGATGAAATATCCAGTTGATAATACGTCTTTCACCTTCATATCTACGCTGGTAATATTGATATTCGAACTGGAAATCACCTCTGTGATTTCTTTAAGCATTCCTTTGCGGTCAAGTGATTCTACCTTCAAGCGTACATTAAAAATATCCGAGCGAGCTACATCCCATTCTACAGGCATTAAGCGATCAGATTCTTCATTAAGTAAAGGCAGACTCTTGCATGATGAATGGTGTACAGTAATTCCTCTTCCACGAGTTACAAAACCAACCATTTCATCACCAGGAATCGGATTACAACATTTCCCAAATGTAACCATTAGGTTTTTTATTCCTTGTAGTTTGATACCTTTTGAACGAGATCTAGCAAAATCCAGAAATCGTTTTTCTTCTTCTACAGGCTCTTTACTCAATTCAACGCCTTCCTCAGGCTCTATCTTTTTTAATATATCACGTATAAATAGGTCACCGCTACCAATAGCTTCTAGAAAAGAATTTGAATTATTATGTCCAAATTTTGCGTAGGATTCTTTCACATCTGTAATTAAGTCAAAGCGCTTAAGCCGCCGTAATGTTTTTTCTAGTAACTGCTGTCCTAACTTTATGCTTTCTTCACGAGTGGCTTTGCGCAAAAAGCGATTAATGTGATTTCTAGCTTTACTAGTTACAACAAACTTCAGCCAGCCATAACTAGGATTTTGTGATTTGCTGGTTAATACTTCTACTGTATCTCCATTTTTCAATAAAGTATTCAGTGGTACTACATTATGATCAACTTTTGCGCCAATACAATGCAAACCAACTTCAGTATGTACATTAAACGCGAAATCAATCGGCGTAGCATTTACTGGAAGTTGAACCAAATCACCATTTGGTGTGAAAACAAATATTTCATCGCTGAATAGATCAATCTTTAGTAAATGCATGAATTCTCGGGGGTCAGAAGATTCGGCTTGTAATATTTCTACCAATTCCCTAAGCCACTGTACATGGCTATCAATACTCTTACTACTTGCCCCGTCTTCTTTATAATACCAATGAGCTGCAACACCAATTTCTGCTGTTTCTTCCATTTCTTTAGTTCGTATCTGGATTTCAACCAGTTTTCCATCTGGTCCAATTACGGTGGTATGGATTGATTGATAAGCATTTGATTTTGGTGTGGCAATGAAATCCTTAAAACGATCTTGAATCGGTGTAAAATGCTGATGCAAAATTCCCAACGTCAAATAACATTCTTCAATCTTATTTACTACAATCCGAATGGCCAGTTTATCATATATTTCTTCAAATGATTTACCTCTTTTAACCATTTTCCCATATATGGATGAATAAGATTTCAC
>CAYYXU010000232.1:0-2200 GCA_964475645.1 uncultured bacterium
CTATCCTTTGCTATGGTGGAGCGATTGCTGGAACAATCATATCAGCAATTGTATTTTTGAATATTTAATAAAGCCCTGAATAGGGCTTTATTATTTTAATCTAAAATTAACAGGGATTGATATCCAAACGCCAACTGGTCTTTCACGTTGTTTCGCGGGTCTAAAACGTGTTTTGCGGATTGCTTTGATCGCTGCTTCATCCAAACCAGTATTAGGGATTCCTTTTAATATTACAGTGTCCTGAACACGTCCTTTTTTATCAATAAATACCTGTACAACAACAGTTCCTTCAATACCTGCTTCCTGTGCTATTTCAGGGTATAAAGGTGCGATTTGTGAAAGAGGTTGCGGTGGATCATCGTACGGTATGAATTTCACTCGCGGTCCTTCCGGTGGCGGCGGTGGCGCATCCCAAGCCTCGAAATTATCTAGATCTGTTTCTTCAATTGTTAAATCATCTGCAATGTCCTCATCTTCAGATTCTACAGGCACAGATGGTCGTGCAGGAGGAGGAGGGCGTTCAATTTGTTGAGTTTGAGGTATATTTTCTATCAGAATTTCTTGTAATTCAACATCTTCTAACTCAAGGATACCTAAATATCTTGGATAAATTAAAAAAGTAAAGATTAGGAACGACACGCTGCCTAGGGTAGCTAACCTTATTGTGATCGGGTATTTGTATTTTATAGGTAAAGTCGCTTGCCCTGATAACATTATTTATTAGTCTATAGCTGTTTTTGATGAATAATTAAGCATAAGGGCATCGGCTTTTCGCAATTCTGTGTGTATATCAGAAACTAAACCCATTCGTGCTGCTTTATCTGCTTTTATTGACACAGTAAGTTGCGGATCGGCAGCCCGCTTGGTGTACATTATATGGCGAACATTACCAGAGCGAATCAATTTATCCTCAATTGAGATTTGACCTTGTTTTGATACCCAAATATGGGCTGTATGCCTTTTTGACTTTAGTTTTTGAATACGCTTAGCTTTGGGCAATTCTACATCTAAACCAGAGTATTCACGCAACACAGTTGTAACCATAAAAAATATAAGTAGCATGAAAATAATATCTGGCATGGAGGCAGTAGGGATATCACTACTGATTTTCACTTTTCTGTTAAGTTTCATTATTCTGAGTCGGCAATTGAAATACGGGTTGCGTTGGCACGTTTTAATTGATCAATCACTGCTACGTAATCTCCATATTTCGTTTTTTCATGAGATTTTACTGATATTATTAATTTATCATTTTTGGCAAGCCTACGCCGAATCTCACGATTAACGTCTTTAATCGCTATTGGTTCTCCCCCAAGTAGGACGTTACCCTGGGAATTTATGAGACAATTAAGAATGTTTGTTTTTTTTATCTCAAGCTCTTCACCTTCTGCTGGTAAAATAATACCCAGACCTTTATCCATATCGATGGTAGTAGTAACAAGAAAAAATATAAGCAATAAAAAAGCGATATCTGCCATGGAGGAAGTGGGGATTTCACCTCCTTTAAATCTTCTTTTTGACATTATAAATTAAAGAAAAACCTTAGTTAATTAAGGATATTCTAGCTCTGAGCCAGCTTTTCATATTCCAAATGTAGCTGATCCATAAACTTTACTGAATTTTCTTCCATATCTAATATCAATTTATCAATCATGGAAACAAAAAAGTTTTGAAATATCTGGATAATCATTGCGACAATTAAGCCAAATGCAGTTGTCAGCAGAGCTTGAGATATACCGCCAGCAACAACGGCTGGAGAAATATCATTAGCTGCAGCTATAGCATCAAATGCATTGACCATACCAGCCACTGTTCCCGTAAAGCCAAGCATCGGTGCAATAGTAATGACTGCATTCATCCAAATCATATTTTTTTCAAGGAAAGACATTTCCAATCCACCAGCATCTTGGACCGCTTTTTCTACTTCTCGAAGGCCGCGATGAAATCTTGAAAGACCTGCATGAAAAATTTCAGCTACCGGCCCCGGGGTATTATTGCAAAGTTCAATGGTGTTATCAATACCATCATTATCCAAAGATTTAATAACGTCATCAAAAAATTCCTTAGTATTTGTGGATGACATGATCAACGAATAGAACCGTTCTCCGGAAATACCAAGCCCAGCAATTAACAGTAATAGTATTGGCCACATGAAGGGCCCACCATTTACAAAATATTCTACCATTATTATTTTACCTCC
>CAYYXU010000233.1:0-2183 GCA_964475645.1 uncultured bacterium
CGGCACCGCGATACGCAGCAGCAGGATCGATTATCCATTGACCAGCTCTTACCCGTTATCCAGGATAATATGTAAAACAAAAATTGGATCTTACAGGGACTTTTTAAGAACACACAAATCTATAATTCAAAATTCTTAACATGACAAATCAAAGAAATTTCAAATGGAATACATTATATAACGAGAAACCCGTTGAGGAAATGGGTTGGTACTATCCTGAACTTGACCCCGATCTGGAAACAGCACTATCTACCCGCAACATTACAACAGGCACTTTTCTCGACTTGGGAACCGGCCCCGGTAGGCAAGCAATCGAATTGGCAAAAAAAGGGTTTTCCGTAACCGGAACCGACATATCCTCAAATGCCATTGAAGGAGCAACTCAACTTTCAGGCAAAGTTCACTTTAAACAAGACGACATTCTCAACTCAACTCTCAATACTCAATTCGATTATATTTTCGACAGGGGGTGTTACCATGTATTCGGTGAGTCGAATCGCCCCGCTTATGTAAGGGCAGTAAAACAATTGCTGAAAGACAACGGGCTGCTTTTCCTGAAATGTTTCAGCGATAGGGAACCGGACATTGGCAAAGGCCCCTATCGTTCATCTGAAAACACGATCAATAAAACATTTGACAAAGAATTTAACATAGAAACAATCACACATACGGTGTATCAGGGCACAAGAGAAACTTTTCCGAAAGCGCTGTTTGCTATTATGCGAAAGAACTACACTTTGCGATAGGGTTTCTTTCGGGCTATTTTTTCAATAATTTGCAGTACCTTTGACTTGTATAAAATTGTAAATGAAGGATATTCGTGTTTAAACTAAAACTTCATTGGCAAGTATTAATCGCCATGGCCTTGGGTACAATATTTGCCCTGACTTTTAAAGAAAATTCCCTTTTTGTTGCACCGCTGGGAACAATATTCATGCGTTTATTAAAAATGATCATTGTTCCATTAATTTTGTTTTCCATCACCAGTGGTGTTGCCAGTCTGGGTGACAGCCGTTCATTAGGCAGAATGGGAGCCAAAACATTTATATACTATTTTGCAACCTCCATTTTTGCAATTTTGGTGGGGTTAATTCTAACCAATATCATCCAACCAGGCGTTGGCCTAGAATATACAAGTTCAAGTCAGTCTTTTGATCCAAACTCTTTGCAAAAACCATCATCTCTGGGGGGAATTATCATTCGCATGATTCCATTGAATCCTATTTCAGCTATGGCTGACGGTGATATGCTAGGTGTAATTTTTTGGTCCATCGTTTTTGGTTTTGCAATCACCCGGTTATCCGGGAGACCCCAGGAAATGCTGACACATTTTTTTGATTATGGCTTTCAAGCCATGATGAAACTCACCCATGGCATTATTGCTTTATTACCTATAGGCGTCTTTGGTTTAATTACCAAAGTAGTGGCCACGGCTGGTTTTGAATTGTTCAAAGCTGTGGGGTTGTATATGATCACAATCGTAACAGGCTTGCTGATCCACTGGGTGATTACACTGCCGGTCATTTTCTATCTTTTTACACGCATCAATCCAATCAAGCATTTAAAAGCGATGGCTCCGGCATTCATGACAGCCTTTTCTACCAGCTCATCCGGAGCAACTCTTCCAGTTACAATGGATTGTGTTGAAAATGAAGTGGGAGTTTCGAATAAAACAACCAGTTTTGTTCTGCCTTTGGGTGCAACCATCAATATGGATGGTACCGCCTTATACGAGTGCGCTGGCGTGTTATTTATTTCCCAGGCAATCGGTTTCGACTTGAACATTGCACAACAATTTGTCATTGTATTGACAGCTTTTTTAGCATCAGTAGGTGCAGCAGCCATTCCATCTGCAGGATTGGTAATGATCTTTGTGGTATTAGACTCCGTTGGGCTTGGTGATCATCCCGATGTTGCTGTTATTGTGGGAACCATGCTGGCAGTGGACCGCCCTTTGGATATGTTTAGAACTATGGTCAATATAACCAGCGATAGCATTGGCGCTGTGATAATTGCTAAAAGTGAAGGAGAAACTTTATACAGAAAATAAGGTATGCGTTTTACTTTCTATCTGGATATTTTTAAGCAAAAAAACATATGAATCGACCTCTGGATGGTATTCGCGTAGTGGCCTTGGAGCAGTATATGAGCGGCCCCTACTGCTCTATGCTCCTGGCTGATGC
>CAYYXU010000234.1:0-2142 GCA_964475645.1 uncultured bacterium
ACTCCCTTTCTTGGGTCTGAAGGTCCAGGTGCGGCCTTGCTTGCTATTGGTGATATCAATTTCATTACTATGGCAAGTGATGCAAGGTTTGCATTAATTGGTGGACGGTTTATGGGTGAAGCTGCATTGCTACGATTCTATGTGCTACACTGTATTGGCTTACCTTTTATAATTATGATCTTTATGGCGGTTCATTTCTGGCGAGTGAGAAAGGATGGTGGTATCTCTACACCAGTGTAAACATGGGTTCCTTTAAGGAAATTGTTAATACCATATCTAACCCAACAATATTGTTTACCTCAGTTGTAATAATATTCCCTTTCATATTCCCACCAAGTGATTGGTTTGAAAAATGGCATCGCCGCCTAGGCCTGCACCACATTTGGAGCAAAAAAGCAATAATCATTGCCGTTATCGGCATGGTTTCATTTTTCATTTATGGACTTGGTGATTATAATTTCCAAAAAATAGTATTAAAGCCGGATAATGTACCTATATCAGGCCTGATATTTCTGGTTGTGTTTTTTACTTGGTTAGCTATGAATCAAGCATATAGTAATGATGAAAGACTTGATGATGGTAAAAAACCAGGTGAATTCTATGAGCCACCAAATGATAAAGTACTGGTTTGGCCGGATTTAGTCTATATTGAGCTAATATCATTAATTATTGTTTCTGCATTTTTACTCGTTTGGTCAATTGGGCTTCCAGCGCCAATTGAAGAACCGGCTAATCCTACGGAATCTCCCAATCCTGCGAAAGCGCCATGGTATTTTTTAGGCTTGCAGGAAATGCTGGTGTATTTTGATCCGTGGATGGCCGGAGTGGTAATGCCAAGCCTAATTCTTGTAGGTTTGATGGCTATGCCATACATTGATCGAAATCCTGAAAACTCGGGATTTTTCAGTTATAAACGTCGGAGGACAGCGATTTCACTATTTATGTTTGGCTGGCTCGTACTATGGGTAATGCTTATCATTGTTGGAACATTTTTAAGAGGTCCTAATTGGAATTTCTTTGGTCCATTTGAGTATTGGGATATCCATAAACTAGAAGCGCTAACCAATATAAACTTTTCTGAAATAATATATATAAAATGGTTGAACTGGGGATTGCCAGATAACATTTTATTACGTGAAATTTGGGGTATATTAGTATTACTAGGATACTTTCTTATACTGCCACCACTATTAGCAAAAACAGTACTCAAAGATATGTATGCTCGGTTAGGTGCAGCGCGTTATTCTGTTTTTATAGTACTAATAATTATTGCTTTGACGCTGCCGATAAAAATGTATCTGCGCTGGATATTTAACCTTAAGTATATAATCGCTATCCCAGAATATTTTTTCAATTTCTGATTCAACACATGGCTGATAATCAGGAAAGACATTATAATATCCTCAAGCTCAACCGCTTGTTTGCAATTTCAACCTTAGTTTTTACTGCTGTTTGGCTTATAGTATTTGTCGATGATTATCAGCGACCTTGGAAAAAATACCAAAAAGAATTTCGTTTATTAGAGATAGAAAAAGTCCGTAAGGATTTGCTTGAAGCATCTAATTCCTTGGATAATAATTCAGATTACAATCAATTGTCAGAACAACTCTTATTATCCGAAAAAAAATTAACTAATCGTAAAGATGAATTAGATAAAGTCATTAAAGAATTAAAAAAATTAGATTCTGAGCTTTATAAGAATAACCAACTTTATCAATTTGCCAAGGCTGATTTAGATGTATTGAAATATGAATATGAAAAAAGTCAATTTGGCCATGGAAGTATAACTGATATAGAAAAGAAATATCTTTCCTTAACAGATAATGTTAATAAATACTTTTTAATTAGGCAAAATTCCGAATCCAAGATTGAAACTATGAAGATTCAGGAGAGAGAGATTAGGAAAGAAATTGATGAAATAAATAATTCATTAAACGCTTTAACCCGTGGAAAAGACTTATTAAAACGAAAGTTATCAAAGGTTGACCCGGAATCCATGTCTTTTGCTAATAAGATTGGTAATGTAGTGCGTGACTTACCAGTGCTCGATTTTATTGATCCTTATTACGAAGTAAAACAAGTAGTTGTGAATGATCTTGAAGAAGATTTGGTTTATATGGGGATGCCAAAGGTGGATCGTTG
>CAYYXU010000235.1:0-2122 GCA_964475645.1 uncultured bacterium
TGATGGAATCTTTTCCTGATAGCATTATCCGTTTGATCGATAGATTCTCACGATTCCCTGGGATAGGTAAAAAGACTGCCCAGCGTATGGCGTTTCATATACTGAAAGATTCTAAAAAAAATGCCCAATCACTGGCTGATGCAATCCAGGATGTAAAATCAAGTATATCTGGCTGTTCGATTTGTGGTGGTATAACGGAGGATGATCCTTGTATTATTTGTAGCGATCCAAAACGGAATAAAAGTTTAATCTGTGTAGTAGAAGTACCGTCAGATATATTTGCTTTCGAACGGACAAGTGGATTTAATGGTGTCTACCATGTGCTGGGAGGCGTTCTTTCTCCATTGGATGGAATTGGCCCAGATGATTTGAACATTGATTCATTGGTAGATCTGGTGAAACCTGATGATGAGATAGTGTTAGCCCTCAATCCAAGTATTGAAGGGGATACAACGTGTCTATATATTAGTAAGTTATTAAGTGAAAAAAATATCAAAATATCTCGATTGGCCCGTGGGTTACCAGTCGGTAGCGAATTGGAATACACTGATGATGCTACATTGATGAGAGCAATGGAAGGAAGAACAAATATATGAATCTACCAAACATACTAACAGTTGGGCGGATCTTAATGACGCCTTTTTTCATTATTTTTCTATTTTACGAACATCCTTACGCAAAAACCTGGGCGCTCTGTATCTTTGTGATTGCCATGTTAACAGATATTTACGATGGTTATTACGCTAGAAAACATAACCTTGTTACAGATTATGGCCGATTTTTGGACCCCTTAGCGGATAAGGTCATGATACTATCGGCACTGATATCATTTGCTGTGATGAATGTGATTCCTTTTTGGATGGTGGCCATAATTATTTTCAGAGACGTATTTGTTACTGGATTGCGCACGGTCATGTCATCAAAAAATATGGTGATGGTCACAAGTAATATAGCAAAACGGAAAACATTGACCCAGGTACTGATAATAATATTTATCCTTTTCAATCTTGGATCTGTTTCATTACCTGTTTCATGGATTGGTGGTTTCCTTAAATTCTCTCAACAATACCAACTTATTTATTATTTGACCTTATTTGTAACTATGTTCACGCTTTTTACCGGTTTTACATACTTGTACACAAACCGGGCCGTTATTCGGCAGTTTATTTCCTGAGAACAGCTGTTGCTGCGTGTAAAATTATCCGAATGGTTGGCCACATGTTTTAAGATTGGCCATTTGCCTATTGCACCAGGCACATGGGGTAGTTTAGTGGCTATTATTGGCTGGTGGTTGTGGTTACAATATCTCGATCCATTAGTTTTTATTGTACTAATTATTGTAATATTTACAATTGGTGTATTTACGACAAATATTATTATTGACCATACCGGTGAAAAGGACCCTTCAAGGGTTATTATTGATGAAGTGGCAGGGCAGTGGTTAGGATTGCTGATTTTGCCAGATGGTATGCTATATATTGCCGTAGCGTTTTTCTTGTTCCGTTTTCTGGATATTTTTAAACCATGGCCGATTCGACAGATGGAAAAATTCCCTAAAGGGTGGGGTGTCATGCTGGATGATACTCTAGCAGGATTATTGACACTGGGGTTGATCCAAGTTGTTAGCAGGATATTGATATGAATGTTGGCTTAATCACGATTGGGAATGAATTGTTATCAGGTTTCACCACTGATACAAATAGTGCCTGGATCGGTCAATCTGTGTTAGAGGTAGGTGCAGAAATTACTTGGCATGTGACTATTGGAGATCATAACGATCATATTACCGCCGCATTGAACCAAATACCTGAAGATATTAAAGTCGTTTTAGTGACCGGTGGTTTAGGTCCTACCCATGATGATATTACCCAGAAAACCCTGTTTGAGTATTTTGATGTGCAACCTGTATTTGATGAAGATTATTGGAATATTATAAATGCGCGGATGGTAAAAAGAACTAGAGTTATGCCTGAAATCAATAAAAATCAAGCTATCCGCCCGAACCAAGGTAATGTGATTCCGAATAAATCGGGTTCTGCTAGAGGGCTGCACTTGAATAATGATAGAATGGACGTTTTTGCTATGCCAGGTGTGCATCGTGAAATGAAAGATATGATGTCAA
>CAYYXU010000236.1:0-2091 GCA_964475645.1 uncultured bacterium
CAAATGATTTACCTCTTTTAACCATTTTCCCATATATGGATGAATAAGATTTCACCCTTCCATAAACAATCGCCTGGATATTGTGTTTATTCAATTCTGTCAACAATGGTTTTGTAATATCAGAAATATACTTCTCTCTAACTCTATGACTGGATTTAATCTTAGAATCAATCTCACCGAATGCTTTGGGGTTTAATGTTTGGAGCACCAAGTCTTCCAGTTGCCATTTAACTTGAGCCATGCCCAATCGATGAGCCAAAGGCACGTACACATCTCTAGTTTCCATGGCAATTCTATGCCGTTTAATTCGTGGTAAATATTCAATAGTGCGCATATTATGCAAGCGATCGGCAAATTTTATTATAATTACGCGCAGGTCCTGAGCTACAGAGAGTAACATTTTCATAAAATTACCAGCCTGCTTTGCTTCCCTGCTAGAAAAGCGGATACCACCCAATTTTGTGACCCCATTTACTAAGCTGGCAATATCTTCCCCAAAAAGAGAATTAATATCTTGGATTGACGCATCTGTGTCCTCGATCGTATCGTGCAGCATACCACCAATAATTGTAAAATGATCCATCTTCCACTGTGCAAGCATATTAGCCACTTCTAGGCAGTGATTAAAATATGGTTCACCGGAATGCCGTTTTTGGCCTTCATGGTGGGTTATTGCAAATTCATAAGCCTGCCATAACAGGTCTCGTATTTCATCCTGCGATGAACCATTGGAAAGGGAAATATTTTCGAAAAGATTAAGAAAATTTTTGGGGTATTCCCCAACGAGATGGGGAACGAACCTGGCTAGGGGGTTCTGCATTAAAATGGTACTTCAGATTCCAACTCTTCGAATGCAGAAACACTTTCAAAACGCGCAAAGCGATCGATAAACGATAAATTTACACTTCCTATAGGGCCATTACGCTGTTTGGCAATGATGGCTTGTGCTCTACCTTTATCTTCATCATCCCGTGAGTAAACCCATGGCCGGTATAAGAAAATAACCACATCCGCATCTTGTTCAATCGCGCCACTTTCTCGAAGATCGGATAACTGCGGTCTATGATCACTGCGCTGTTCAACTGCCCGAGAAAGCTGCGACAGCGCTATGATTGGTATGTCAAGTTCTTTCGCTAATGCCTTTAAGGATCGCGAAATTGTAGAAATTTCCTGTTGCCTGCTTTCTATGTTCCTTGGTCCTTGCATCAGTTGCAAATAATCCACGATAATTAGGCCTACATCCTTCTCTGCTTTTAAGCGACGCGCTTTGGCTCGCAATTCTAAGACCGAGATTGCCGCTGTATCATCAAGACTTATTTCCGCCTCAGCAAGTGAACCCACCGCATGACTGAGGTTTTTCCACTGATTTTTTGGCAGTTTACCAGTGCGCACCAGGTGACTGTCAACCCTTCCTTCTGCACAAAGCAGGCGTTGGGCTAATTGGTGATTTGCCATCTCCAAACTAAACATGCCAACTGGTACTTTATAATCCACGGCAGCATTGCGTAGAATAGACAGGGCCAATGCGGTTTTACCCATTGATGGACGTCCGGCAATTATAACAAGGTCACCTTTTTGAAATCCAGAAGTAATTTCGTCTAAATCAATTAGTCCGGAAGCAACACCTGTTACTGAACCAGGATTTGAGGCAATGTTATCCAAATTCTCAAAAGTTTCGTGTAAAATACCATCAATAGGTTTAAAACCGCCGCGTAAGCGATCTTTAGTGATACCAAAGATAGTCTGTTCAGCGGTATCTAGGATTTCCCCAACTTCTTGGCGATCATTATACGCATCTTTAGATAATTCATGCGATGCACGAATTAATTCACGAAGCATAAACTTTTCCAGGACTATTTTTGCATAACTTTCAACATTAGCTGCAGTGGGTACTGATTCGATTAAACCAGTTATAAAATAAGCACCGCCAACACTTTCCAGTTCTTTATTTTTTTTCAACCTATTAATTACTGAAACTGTGTCAATCGGTTCACCCTTATCAAAAAGGTCAGTCATTACCAAATAAATTTTGCCATGGGCTTCTTTGTAAAAATGGTGACTACGTACCCATTGTAGGGCCTTACTTATTGC
>CAYYXU010000237.1:0-2084 GCA_964475645.1 uncultured bacterium
TCTGTCCCCCATATCCATCTTGTATTGAAGATTATGTGGGAGAACAAGACACTACTAATTGTAATTAAACCTTTTTCATCTTAACCTGCTTTTCCTAACCCAACCAGAATCAGGGGGGGTACGGGTCGGGAAATAAAGCCCACACACATAGTAATGCTATTTTTTGATACTTTTCAAAACCTTACAGTCATTCTGTAAGAAAACTTTAAGGTTTATTTAAGATGCGGGCAGTAGTTATTTATTCATAACTTTGGACAAATACAATTTTCGGAGTCTATTTATGAGATATTTACACAAATTACTTATCAGCACAATTCAGATTAAAAAAAATGAAAAAATCAAGACTCCCTAAAACATTTATCCTCTCGATAACTGTAATCAATTTTTTGTTTGTTTCCTTTTTACAATCCCAAAATATCATCGATGCTTTTTTAATTGGCAACAATACGACCATACTCAGAGGGACACAACAAGATGGGCTGATTACTCCACGAGATCTGGATTTTCACAAAGATGCTGATAGGCAAAATGAACTTTGGGTTATTAATGAAGGTGGAACACCGTATGGGAATAACACCCAGTATATTGAAACAGTATGTATTCCTCAGAATAGTAATGTAACCTTTACTATTTATGATTCTTATGGTGATGGTATTTGCTGCAGTTTAGGGAATGGTTCTTATGATGTAAATGTCTGTGATGTGATAGTTGCTGCAGGAGGGAGTTTTGGTTCCCAGGAATCAACTTCCTTTAATGTGGGCACCTGCGATGACACATGTGCAGGGAATGAAGTTGAAGTGACTATCTCAATTCTCACTGATAATTATGGAGGTGAAACATCCTGGGATATTGTAGATGATGATAATTCAACTGTATATGGTATGCATGCTGACGCAGGCGGAAGTACCGTAACGTATTACAATGCAGGCCAGGATAACCAGTGGGCAGAATATCGTAAAGATTCGTTTTCAGGTCATTTCATGCATACTGCCAGCGCCATAGCCATGAGTGAAAACGGTACCTTCGCTAATACTTTAGATTGTCAGGATGCGAATAATAACACCAATGGCTACTTTACGGGATGTACGCTGTGGGATTCTGATACAACAACCTATGCCCGAATTAATCAAAATGGTCCTTTGCTGGGCAGCCATATAGATATGATTCACCAAAGTCCATACAGCGAAGGCATTGCCAGCGCAGGCGGAAATGTGTACTGGCTATTTGATGGTTATCATAATGCCATTTGTAAATATGACTTTGGAGCTCCTCATCAGCATGGAGGTGATGATCATTCCGACGGCCGTGTCTGGCGGCATTCTGTTGTTGCTGTTGATCGGGTTCCTGGTTTATCCAGCCATATGGAAATTGATCCGGTTTCCGGCTGGTTATACATAGCTGACACCGGAAATGAACGCATACTTAGAATGGACCCGAATTCTGGACAAATAGCACAGAGTCTCGAGCCTTATGGTGAACCGCTGCAAGGCTATTGGAGAATGTCTGGAACGGACTGGGAAGTTGTTGCAGATTCTAATATGACATATCCCACAGGGTTGGATATTTATGATAACAGGCTCTTGGTCAGTGACTTTGCCAATGGAGATATCATTGTTTATGATATTACACAGGATCCGGTTGTTGAGTTAGGCAGGATTGAAACGGGTTTAAACAATGAAATTATGGGCTTGAAGATTAGCCCGGAAGGGACAATCTGGTACGTATGCTCCAATGCCAACGAACTTTATCAAATTACCACCATGTTTATGGGTGATTTGAATGGGGACGGTATTTATAACATAGTGGATGTTTTGCTATGTGTACAGTTTGTCATGGGGTTGGTAGACTTGGAAGAAAATGAATTAAACCGGGCTGATGTGAACTATGACGGTGTTATAGATGTTTTTGATGTATTACTTTTAGTGGATCTGATTTCAGATTGATGATTGATGTCGTGCTGATTCATTTCAGCATTTTATGTTTAGGTATTATGCTTAATCTCATTGCACTTATTCTTACACTTTACTTGAAGAATGTCCAGGTCTGGCCTCCTCCCGGAAAGTATTCCTGGCAATTTTGGTTTA
>CAYYXU010000238.1:0-2073 GCA_964475645.1 uncultured bacterium
CTTTCCCGCATCACTGCCGCGGCTTTATTAGTAAAAGTAACTGCTAACACATTTTCAGGTACTACAATTCCTTGATCCAGCAAATATGCGATTTTATATGCTAACACGCGGGTTTTACCGCTACCTGCACCGGCAAATATCAGTATAGGATTATTAACTGATTCAACGGCAGCACGTTGGTTATTATTTAAGGATGCCAAATCCATATTGTTTTATAATCCTTCTGCCTTTGTGTTCTTTTTTTCTTGTCTCACCCTTCGCCTTACTTCCTGGAATCTTCGTTTTGCTCTATTGTGCTCTTTCTCAGTTTTGGAAAAAGTATGATATCCATCTCCCCTGGCCACAAAATATATGTAATCATTTACCGCAGGATACAATGCTGCAATTATAGATTCTTTTCCTGGATTATTTATTGGTCCTGGTGGTAAACCCGAATTCAAATATGTATTATACTCTGATTCAATTTTCAAGTCTTCATTCAATAATCGACGTGGACCACCCTCAATTATATACTGGATAGTTGGATCGGCTTGTAATCTCATGCCTTTTTCTAATCGATTGTGATATACGGCTGAAATTGTTGCTCTTTCATCATCGTAGATAGCTTCTCCTTCTATGATTGATGCTAATGTTATGATTTCCAACTGGGACATTCCTAATTCTTCAGCTCGTACTTCCATCGAGAGTGTCATGTTCTCTTTAAATTCATTTACCATCTTATTTAAGACAACAATAGCGTCCAAACCCTCTGCAAAATAATATGTATCAGGGAATAAATATCCTTCAAACGAATTACCATCAAGGTCGAAAAGTTTTACGAGTTCTCGATCTTTGCATAACCGCAAGAATTTTTTCTTATTGACTCCTATTTTTTGGTCTAATGCTTCGGCGACATTATCCATTGTCCAACCTTCTAGCACAGTCACATTTTTCAATGATGGTGCGCCATACACTAGTTGTTGAATAATTTCACGGTTGGATCGTGCATTACGCAACATGTAAGTGCCAGCGGGAATATTTTTTTCATGCCCAAGGGTCTTTACAGCCATCGTAAATGTTCGCTTATTATTTATTATTTTTTTCTCCTGTAGAATATTGCCTATATCTGACAAACTAGTCCCTTTAGGAATATTTATTTCCACACTTTCATAGGGATCAGACTGGGGCCAATAAATGACTAATAAACAGAATGCTAATATACTTGTGGCGATAATACCAGCAATTCCTCCTACAGTCTTCATCCCCGGATTAAATTGTTTAAAATCCGGCATTTGTGGGGCGGGAAGGTACTGATACAAATAAAATAAAGTCAATTTATTGTAAATAAGAAATAAGGTAAAAAATTAGGGTCACAATATTGTTTATTTTCATTAATGAACTTGTTTTTAATGTATTCTTGAAGGAAAAACACGTTGTCAGGTCATTATGCATAGCGTAATTTTTCCGCCGTTATGAGCAAAGAGAAACAATCAGGAAATATTCAATTAATCGAGGGTTGGGCGTTTGAGAAGACAAATTATACTTTATTTGTTATTGGCGTTCTTCTAATCATAATAGGATATTTTGTTATGGCCAATGGATCGGTAAACAGTTTTCAAAGCCTAACGCTAGCTCCAATATTGCTTTTTCTTGGTTACATAATATTTATCCCCGCTGCATTAATTTATCGCAGTAAGTAGCTCTTTTAGGGATCGTAGTTCAGTTGGTTAGAACGCTGGCCTGTCAAGCCAGAGGTCGCGAGTTCGAGTCTCGTCGGTCCCGCTCTTAATAAAACCATATGTCTCTGAAGAAAAGCCCTCGTTTTATGACGGGGGCTTTTTAATTCATCATTAAACCATAACTAAATGAAAAGTGGTCAATCATTGCCAGACATATACCAAACATACCCAAAAAGTGGACACACTTTTGGTGGACACACCACATTCGTGGGGTTTTTTGTTTATAGACATTTAGGACTACTGGGGTGTAATATTGGTTACATGAAACGATTCATACCATTATTTATACTAACTGGCTTGTTGTTTGGGCAAGATGTTAAGACTTTATATTTGTTTGAATTAGAGGATGAAAGTG
>CAYYXU010000239.1:0-2071 GCA_964475645.1 uncultured bacterium
GATTGCATGCTCCGACGACACCGGCAAATATATTCTAATAATATTTGAACTTCTGTCAGTCTCATAACCCGGAAGTCGCTGGTTCAAATCCAGCTCCCGCTACAATGAAAACCCGTCTATTGACGTTTTATTTGTTTCTAGACTTTAAGTACTTGATTGGACTTTTTCTTTGACTTAATTTTTTCCTGAATTGCAGATAATTGCAATTTCAACCAAACAATTAATTTAATCTGATCAATAATAGGAATGTAAATATGGCGACATTGATTTTGCGGGATACACACCGCGCATTGGAAGAGGAAATGAAATCTCTTGATAAATTAAAGAAAGAGACTTCATTAAAGATTAGAGATGCAGCTAGTCATGGAGACCTAAAGGAAAATGCTGAATACCACGCTGCTAGGGAAGAACAGAGTTTAATAGTACGTAAGATACAGTTGATGCAGACTCATTCGCCATTCCAGATCATCGAGTATAGCGAAATTGAAACCGACAAGGTAGGATTTGGCAATAAGGTTACAATCCGTGAAGAGGGCAAAGATGAGGCCGAAGACTATTACCTATTAGGTCCCATCGAATTTGAGTTGGATCTTTATCCATTAGTTGTAACCATCCATTCACCTTTTGGCCAAGCCATAGTTGGGAAAAAGATTGATGAAATTTTTACGCTTGAAATCCAGGGCAATGAGACGAAGTTCACAATTACTGCAATTGAAAAAATTTCTGCACCATGATGATCAATAGACATTCCTAGATCCCTTAATTTAGTATTAGCTGTTTTAATCGACGCCCAATCGACATCCAGCCAACTTAAAATAGAAAAAGCTGCATGAGCCTCATAACCTGATTCTATATTTATTGCTATAACTGCTAGAAGTCATCTTCTACACAAATAATGAATCAGTAAGTTTTATCCAGAATACGGAGATACAAAAATGAAACTGAAACCACTTTTTGCTGCTATTAGTGTAGCTTTGCTTGTTTCTGAAAGGGCCAATACTCAACCAAATCAAGAATCTACTATTCAAGCAGACAAGTTTAAAAATGTTATTAATCGCACAGGTTCACCTGAGTATATGCGCGATTACGACTTTGATGATCATCAGCGTTTTAATCCGTTTTTTGACTATGGTGCCTGGCATGGTCATCTGCTACCGGATAATGAAGAAGGTATTGGTGGCTTTCCTGGCACAGCTCTGCTGACAGAAGAATACATTAACTTTATGGCAAACAACTTTGACCGCTTAAGTGTGTACAAAGATAGACAGAAAGTGAAGTTTGTCATGGAAGCCTACAGTATTCCGGGGGCATTGATTCAAAAGTTAACATCCAACAATGTTACTATAAAGATGACATTGCGCTTTGTCTCAAAACGAACATCTCTGATGGAAACAAAGATCACGACAAACAGTCCGGTAGAGTTGGTTTGGGATGGTGAACTGTTAGAAAAATACCATGCTAAAGAAAGCATACCTCATTCAAATCAAACCATCGCTCAAGCTTATCCGGGTTACAACCGTCAAATTTTAGCAACCTATTATGGTTTGAAAGTAACTTTTGGCAAGGTGCGTTCAACCTGGGATTTACTGACTTCCGGCGATTCGGAATATCAAATTCATAAATCTCTTCCAATGGAGACGATAATCAATGATCACAAATTTGTGTCAAAGGCAAACATTGATGGTAGTACCATCATCTATACCACCTATTCCCATGTACTGACTGCCGAAGAAAACAGGGCCGAACAAAAAATAATTGCCGACATTCTCAAAAATCCACAGCAATACCTTATAGCCTCACAAAAACGCTGGGAAGATTATCTGGAAAAAGGATTGACTAACCCACATGCCAATATAGAACTGGATCGTGTTGCAGTAAAAGCGATGGAAACCTTAAACGGTAACTGGCGAGGGCACGCTGGAGCGATGAAATTCGACTCGGTGACTCCATCCGTCACCGCTCGTTGGTTCTCTGGCAACCAGACCTGGCCCTGGGATACCTGGAAACAAGCTTATGCTATGGTGCATTTTAATCCCGATGTTGCCAAAAACAACATACGCGCAATGTTTGC
>CAYYXU010000240.1:0-2054 GCA_964475645.1 uncultured bacterium
CAAATTCTTAACACGCTTTGGATTAATTTTCATTTCCCGCATTAATTCCCTTACCGCCATCACCCATAGCGGTTTCCCAACCAATTCGGGATCATAGGCTTTGTGCTGTTCCGGGACAAGACGGATACCAGTATTGAGTATTTTGGTACCACCTCGTGTTTTTTCCAACAACACAGCTTTTACAAACTGTCTACCAATATCTAGGCCAAGAATCATTCAGAATATTCCTTTAATGTTAGTTGATCAACTTCACCATAAGATTTAATGATCAAAATTGCTCCACCAGCTAAACTACTGCTCGTAGGATACATTGGAGGAGGACCAAAATCGCTGAAATTATAATCATAATGGTAATCTTTATCGTACCCAATTCCCGGAGAAACAGGATATGGCCCAGGTGCATTCCGTTTCATATATCCACGCTTATCCTGAGTGACGGATCCCCAAAGTATCATTTGACCGCGGATATCACTGTTGCCAGTTACTTGTGGAAATGCAGAAGTAGGATTACGAAACGGCCCCCGCCCATCCCCTTTGGAATTTAAAGGGCTGGAAAATTCGGGACCATTAAGTGAATTGTTATTTATAGAATTTTGCCAATAGTGAGCCACAAAGGAATCATTCATAGCTAAAAGAGCGCCATTGATAATAATATCAGAACCATTCGCTTGGTTTTTGCCACCATTTACCATGGTATTGGCAATAATTATATTCGCCCCAGATATAAGACCTAACCGATTTTTTGTTCCATATACAATTTCTCCGGTCATTGGATTGGAATCTTCGTAAACGATATCATCCATTAACCAAATGTTCCCCCACACTCGATCGATGATGGATATATCATCATGTCTTCTATACTCTGTAAAGTTATCTGTTACAATGCTAAATTTCCCATCAACTGTACCACGTACTCTAACCTGACCGCCTTTTATATAGATAACTGCAAAATCTGTAAAAAATGTTGTTGGTGGTAAAATATCCGGCAAGTTATCAGTTGGCTCGAAGTCGAAATGATGAAAACCACTGGATTGGCATACACTGGATCCATCATTAAGGTGATTATGATAATTGGCAAAATTGTTGAATGGGACAGAATTATCTAATCCACCTTGGAATGCTAAGGTTACCTCTTCGCCAGGAGAAAAACCATTTGAAAATGATTGACCCAAGCTTTGTACACCAAAAACAAATATGCCAGTTACTTGATCCGTTGAATTAAGCGTACCTATCCAGCCCTTATTTGAATCAGGATCGGCTGACCGCACTAACACCGTGTCCCCAATGTCATACATTCCCAATGTATTGCTGGCATCGTTACCTTCACTGTCCTCACTATCTATGAAGAGCGTATCCATAAAGTATACCTGCAATGTGGAATCATAAGGTCCATCAAAAGCAATACTTTCATTACCTAACTGTTCAATCTCTGTATCAACGTCCCAATTAAACGTTGTTGGCGGAGGACCCGATTCCCCAACAGGAGGCATTAGATAAGTCCATTGAGAAACAATAAACCCGCCACTTACAAATTCAATTTCAGTCATGATCAATGTATCCTTACCCGTACTACGCCAGAGCATATCATCAGCAGTAAATACATAATTTGCGTTTTCTTTGGCCCGTTCCGTAGCATCATAAGGAGGATATACCCGTACTTCCGCTGAATCATCAACAGAGCCCCAATTCTGGTCATTACAATTATTTAAGTTAATCCCATTGGCTGCAGAAATGTCTGCCTGCGTAAAATCCGGGCACCCAAATTGGCTCATAGTCATTTGACCATTGGTATGCACTACACCTTCTAAAACATCACTTCCTCCGAAGGACACATAGCTACCAAGCTGTGGTCCTCCACCTGGCTCTTCTGAGTTTGTGAAATACATAAACTTTGAAAAATCTTCTGCAACCAAATTCATTTCTGCCATGCGCTCAATCCTTACCGGCTTACCTAACGTATTCCTGAATTCACTGATACCAGATCCACGAGCATGAAAAATGGTCCGTCCATCTTCCAGGTTTGCGTATGTGGAACAAACCACATTACGGTAAAA
>CAYYXU010000241.1:0-2039 GCA_964475645.1 uncultured bacterium
GGGCTTCTTTGTAAAAATGGTGACTACGTACCCATTGTAGGGCCTTACTTATTGCTTCTTTACTGGCCAACATTGACCCCAGCACAGCTTGTTCAGCTTCAATAGATTGGGGCTGTACATTTAGCTGCTGGTCTTGTTCTTTTGTCGCCATTATTATTTTGATTCTCCAATGAGGCTGCGGATCCACTTGAAATCTTCCCATGCAGCTGGTTTCAAGTTTTGATTGCGCAATAATGCAGCAGGGTGATATGTGGCAACTAGTGGCGTACCATAATAGTCATGTTTAATTGAACGCATATCCTTCAAGGGCAAATCTTGTTTCAGTAACGTTTTTGCAGCAACTCTACCTAAAGCTACAATCAATCTGGGCTTTATCAAATTTATTTGATGTATGAGATAGGGCTCACACTGCTCAACTTCGGAAGGTAATGGATCTCGATTATTTGGAGGTCGGCATTTCAACACATTGCAGATGTATACACCCTGACTTCTAGAAAATTCTATGGCGGAGAGAATTTTATCCAACAATTTCCCAGCGCGACCAACAAAAGGATCGCCCTGCAAATCTTCCTGTTCACCAGGTGCTTCTCCTACCAAAACTAAATCCGCATTTGGATCGCCTACTCCAAATACAAAATTAGTTCTTGTTTGGCCAAGCTGACACTTCTGACACTGATTAATTCTACCAAAATATTGGTCAAGTGATTCATCAAGACTGTCCACATGGTCTGATTCATTAGTCACGCTAAGGAACAGTTGATCGCCATACAGATCCTTCGTCTGTTTTAAATACCTAATGACAGCATCAGATTTTATCAAAGTCACTGGTCCTGTTTTATATCCTCCAATACATGCCATTGGACTTTACCTTCAAGAAATTCATCCATTGCCTCGGTGGTCACTTTTTCCTTTTCCTCATAGTCTTCTGGTTTTATATCGGGTAATTCATCCAATACGTCCATTTCTAGTTCTTCCGATACTTCCATGATTTGATCTTCAAATCGTTCTTGGTTTATCTGTCGCGCCCTTTTCGCCATCACTACAACCGCTTCATATATATTATTCGCCTTTTCTTCCACTTTGCGCAGAGATACGGGTTTAACTGCCATAAACTACTCCTTTATTTTGTTTTGTGATAAGTTTATTCAATTCTTCGGCTGCAATGGCAAGATCGTCATTGATTATGCATGCATCGAATTTGTCTTTGTATTCCATTTCTTGAGCTATTCGCTCAAGTCTTTTATTAATTCTTTCTTCTGTTTCACTACCGCGCTGAATTAAACGTTTTTTCAGATCATCTAAAGAAGGTGGTAAAATAAAGATTGTGCATGTATTGTCAGAATAATTGCTTTTAATGGCCATAGCTCCATTTACGTCCACATCAAATAAAATCATTTCTTGCTTAGTAAGGGCATCTTCAAGCGTCTTACGTAAGGTACCATAATAATACCCGTGCACATTTTCAAATTCGATGAATTCATTATTTTGCACTTTTTCTGTGAACTCTTGTGGGGATAAAAAATGATAATTCACCCCATCAACTTCATGCTCACGTTTTGGCCGAGTGGTACATGATACGGAAAATTTTATATGGGGTTTGCGGCGCTGTAATTCGTTACAGAGAGTTGTCTTTCCGGCTCCAGATGGTGCAGATATTACGATGATATTTTTCATAGAATATTCTGAGCCTGCTCCCTCATTTTTTCAAGCTCATCTTTCATTATAATCACCTGATTTACTACATCAACAGACCCATTCTTTGATCCCACAGTATTCACCTCACGGGTAATCTCCTGAAGCAGAAAAATAAAGCGCTTACCTACTGCACCCTTAGCAGTTAATATTTTATCCATTTGATTATAATGGCTTTTCAAACGCACCGTTTCCTCGGTGGCATCGGCCCGCTCTGCTAATAGCGCCACTTCCTGGGCAAGCCGCGTTTCATCTAGTTCATGATTGCCTAATAATTTTTGTAGACGACTTTCAAGCTTTTCTTTTCTTTCATCAGCAAAAGAAACATTCATTTTCTCAAGTTCTAT
>CAYYXU010000242.1:0-2038 GCA_964475645.1 uncultured bacterium
TGGCCGAATGTTGAAAGCGCAAATGTAGCCCTGCGCAAAGAATTGGATTTATTTGCTAATGTACGTCCAGTGTGTGTACCCAACGAAGGGATAGACTGGGTATTTTTTAGAGAAAATACGGAAGGTGCCTATGCCTTAGGAAGTAGCGGAATAGATGTAACAGATGACTTAGCCTTGGATTTTACAGTTACGACTACAAAAGGATCAGAACGGTTGATCCGCCAGGCTTTTGAATATGCAGATATAAATAATATTAACAAAGTTACACTAGTCACGAAGGCCAATGTGGTGAAGACAACCGATGGTAAGTTTCTGAAGATTGGCTATGAAATTGCTAAGGAATATCCTGATATTGAAGTAGATGACTGGTATATTGACATAATGACAGCAAAATTAATCGATCCGAAGCGCCGCACGCAGTTCCGAGTCATAGCTTTACCAAACTTATACGGCGATATTTTGACGGATGAAGCGGCTGAATTCCAGGGTGGTGTGGGTACGGCAGGCTCAGCAAATATTGGCAATAAATATGCCATGTTCGAGGCAATTCATGGTTCTGCTCCACGAATGGTGGATGAAGGTCGTGCCGAGTATGCTGATCCATCTAGTATGATACGGGCCGGAGCCATGCTTTTGCGGCATATCGGGTATGGAGAAAAGGGCAAAAAATTGGAAATGGCACTGGATTTAACCGGGCAATTTGAAAAAAAATTAGTAATGACCGGCCGCAAAGATGGATCCAATAGCAAAGAATTCTGTGATTATGTGTTGGAAATGGTCAACGATCCTGAATTGGAACAAAAATGGAAGTCCTATCAGTCTTAATTTGCAGACCATATAATTCATGGAAAAAGGTGCGTAATTTTAGGCACCTTTTCTTTGTTGGGTCATTATGTTTATTGATTATGCAGAAATAATTTGTGCAAGCGGAAAAGGCGGTGCTGGTGTCGTTACTTTCCGAAGGGAAAAGTTTGTACCCAAAGGTGGCCCTGACGGTGGAGATGGCGGAAAGGGTGGATCCATTATTTTTACAGCAGATAAAAACCTCCATACCCTACAGGATATTCGTTATAAGAAGTCTTACCAAGCAGATAATGGTGAACCGGGGTCATCCAACCAAAAAACAGGCCGGGCTGGCGAAGATGTATACATTTCGGTACCATTGGGTACACTAATTCGTGAAAAAGAAACGAGCAGGGTAGAAGCAGATTTAGTAACCGATGGTGAAGTATATATTGCCTGCCCTGGAGGTAAAGGCGGGAAAGGTAATGCCCACTTCAAAACTGCTACCCGCCAGACACCTCGACATGCTCAAAAAGGAATCCCTGGAAAAAAAAGAAATTTTACTATTGAGATAAAATTATTGGCAGATGTAGGATTAGTAGGTTTACCTAATGCTGGTAAATCAACATTGCTGGCCTCAATATCTTCAGCTCGCCCCAAGATTGCTGATTATCCTTTTACCACGCTGCAACCCCATTTGGGTATAGTTAAATACGGTGAATACCAGTCATTTGTAATGGCGGATATACCAGGTATAATAGAAGGTGCTAGTAAGGGTAAAGGGCTTGGACACCAATTCCTTAAACACATTGAACGAACCAGATTATTATTATTTCTTATTGATACTTTGGAAAAAGATCCAGCTGACACGTACGAACTGCTTAAACAAGAGTTACTTAATCACCATCCCGACTTGATTAAACGAAAGCATATAATTGTTCGCACAAAATTTGATATAAATACAGGTCATGAGGATTGGGAAAAAATGGATAAAGATTATTTAAAAATATCTTCTATTAGTGGTGTTGGCATACCAGAATTGATAAAACAAATTGGACAATTACTTGACGAAAACTAAGGAATTATTAATAAAAGTTATTGTAAGCTTAATGGGAAACAGTTTGTAGGAGCATAATTAGGAATTAATTTCGTATTATAAATATATTAATAAGTTAAAAGGAGAGGTGGCCGAGTTGGCTTAAGGCGCTCGCCTGCTAAGTGAGTATACCTCTATAAAGGGTATCGAGGGTTCGAA
>CAYYXU010000243.1:0-2033 GCA_964475645.1 uncultured bacterium
ATTGGAAATTGATTTAAGGCTTCTCTCATTGCTAATTGCCCAAGATATTAAACTCGTTCAAAAAAGCATTAAATCAGATCAAAGTAGAAGTAAGTTCATCTACACACTTTCTAAGGCACAGTGCGATCCAACACTTAAGGGACGCTACCAATAATTTGGATCTTACTCATGCTTTTAGTCTACACACAGATAGAAGAACAGTAGAAAAAACTTACGGGAAACAACCTGTCGATGCTAACAAAAAAGCAACTGATACCTTTTCTGAAGTCTTCAAAAATGCACATCAAGATTGGTTAAAAACCGGGACCGGGGGCCATTATGGGGCCACTGAAAAACCTGAGAGTTCTAACATTTTGGAATTAAAGAGGTTTTAAAGAATTGGTGCCCAGGACTGGACTTGAACGATACAGTTGTAACATAGCGAAATAATTGACTTTCATTAACAATAACAGTCAGATACAAAATTCCTCGTATCATTATTTATCATCAAATATCATCAGATAACATGCGTGCGGTAATAGGAAAGTATAAAGATTTTCAGAGAAAAAATAGGCCACGAAAAGCGGCGAAGCCACTCAATGTCTTTTCGTTTATATTTTTCCATTACAAGTGATCGTTAATACTTGTCAACGAAATTGATTATAAGTAGCATATTTAGAAAATATGATTCGTAGCAAGGAATCAAGATGGCCGCAATAAATATTCCCAATGAAGTAGATGTAGTTGTTATTGGCGCTGGGCCAGCGGGCAGCTCAGCAGCTTCACTCCTGAGGAAAGGAGGTTTCAGCCATTGTGTTATTGAAAAAGGGATCTTCCCTCGATTTATGATTGGAGAAAGTCTTCTCGCACATTGTATGGATTTTCTTGATGAAGCAGAACTCCTACAAGCAGTTCACGACAGAAACTATCTTGTCAAAAAAGGAGGTATCTTTCACGACAACGGTAAATATTGCTTTTTTGATTTTTCTCAACAATTTACAGACGGTTGGGAGTATACGTATCAAGTACCAAGAGCAGATTTTGATAAGACACTTGCTGACAAAGCTGCTGAACTTGGCTCACCCATTTTCTACAATCATACAGTGGAAAATGCGGACGTAAGTGATAATACATCCGTTGTTGTGAAAACAGATAATGGGGATATTCGCAAGATTAAATGCAAATTTATTGTCGATGCGAGCGGATATGCCCGCGTCCTACCTTCCCTGTTAAATCTTGAAATGCCATCGTATTTACCAGAGCGAGTCTCAACTTTTTCACATATCAAAGATCCAAATCGCCCTCTTGAGCCCGAGCAAGAAGGTAGTACATGGATTTGCGTTACACCTGAAGCATGGTTATGGGTGATTCCATTTTCTGACGGTATCACCTCTGTCGGTATAGTAGGCAGACCTGAGTACATTGATAACTTGCCGGGCAACAACAGAGAAAAAATTAAACACGTCGTACATTTAGATTCCCGTTTAAAAAAACGTTTTCCAGAGCTGGAACACATACTTGAACCACAGTCTATTAGTGCTTACTCAAAATCGAGTAAAACATTTTATGGGAACAACTTCTGTCTTGTTGGAAATACAACTGAATTTCTCGATCCCGTTTTCTCTTCTGGAATAACTTTGGCATTAGCAACCTCTAATATGGCAACAAAGCTAGTCATGAAAAAACTTCTAGGCGAAGATGTCAACTGGGATGAAGAATATGTTAAACCTGCTCTTGCTGGGATTGAAGTCTTTAAAACATTTATTGATGCTTGGTACGATCGCTCATTTCATAATATTATATTCTCTGAACAGCATACTCAAAATTTTAAACGTCAGATAACCTCAGTATTAGCTGGTTACGTATGGGACCAAAAGAATCCATTTGTTAGCAAATCTCGCAGGGCATTGATCACCCTGCATAATCATGTATTGGAACACAGATGAGCTACTTCAATTGATAAAATTGCTGGCCTAAGATAGATGAATTAAGGTTCCTTTTAAAAAGGATCTCTTAAATAATAATGATTTCTTATTTTCGATGTTTAACTTTTT
>CAYYXU010000244.1:0-1964 GCA_964475645.1 uncultured bacterium
CAGGAAACATACCACGGTATTGTGGTCCCGAAAGTGAAAGAAGGATGGGAGTAGTACAAGGCGACCAGATGGTCTTGAATATTGGACCGCAACATCCCAGCACGCATGGTGTGCTGAGGTTGAAAGTGGTAACTGATGGTGAAATTGTTTCTGATATTGTACCAGTTATTGGCTATTTGCATCGCTGCTTTGAGAAACATTGTGAAAACTCAACCTATGAACAAGTAATTCCATTCACTGATAGGTGCGACTATATCGCGTCAATGAATAATAATTTTGGTTACGTGGTTGCCATGGAAGATTTGATGGAAATCAAGGTGCCTGAACGGGTGGAATACATCCGTGTTATAATGGCCGAACTGAACCGCATAGCCAGTCATCTCCTGGCGCTAGGCGTCTATGGTTTGGACGTGGGGGCATTTACACCGTTTTTGTATATGTTTCGTGATCGTGAGCGTATTCTGGATATTTTTGAACTGACCTGTGGCGCAAGGCTTCTATATAACTACATGTGGGTTGGCGGTGTATCCCATGACCTGCCCGTTGGTTTCGTTGAAACAGTGTACAATTTTTTGGATTATTTTGAGCCAAAGGTCCAAGAATACAATGATATTCTTACTTACAATAAAATTTTTATTGAACGTACGGCTGATGTCGGTGTTCTCTTACCGGAGGTGGCAATCAGTTTTGGTGTGAGCGGTCCAAATCTTCGTGGATCCGGGGTTACATGGGACATTCGGAAGGACGAGCCTTACTCGATCTATGAACGCTTTGATTTTAAAGTACCGATAGGGCAAGGTCTGGTAGGTACTACAGGCGATTGCTGGGATCGGTTTCATGTTCGTATGCTAGAAATGATAGAAAGCACGAAAATTCTCCGACAGGCATTAAAAGATATACCCACTAATGGTGATGTTCACCAGGCTCTTCCGAAAAAAATTCGTCCGCCGAAAGGTTCTATCTACCGGCGCACTGAAAGTCCACGAGGTGATTTAGGGTATTATATTATTAGTGATGGTTCACCGCAGCCATACCGCGTAAAAATGCGCTCGCCAGCATTTACTGCACTCAGTGTATTAAATGAAATATCCCGCGGTTGGATGCTATCAGATGTAATCGCTGTATTAGGTAGTCTCGATATTGTTCTAGGAGAAATAGATAGATGACTGTAGATCAATTAATTGATTGGTTCCCAATAAGCGCTACATGGCCTGGTCTTACTTTTCTATTGGCTGTTCTTATCTGTGCAGTCCCAGTCTTTTTATTTATTGCGGTATATGCTTTGGTAGTTATTTATGGTGAGTTGAAGATTTCTTCTTTTATGCAGGATAAAGTAGGACCGATGGGTCAAGGTGTGGGACTTCATGCTTGGCGATGGGGATTGCTACAGCCCATTGCTGACGCATTAAAATTGATTTTAAAAGAAGATATCATTCCATCCTCAGCCGATAAAAAACTCTTTATTTTGGCACCATTCATTGTTTTTATTGGTGCATTTATTGCTTTTTCGGCACTACCATTCAGCCAGACTCTAATCATTGCAGATATGAATATTGGCGTTTTTTACATTTTGGCAGTTAGTTCCATAGGAGTGATTGGTTTGATTATGGCAGGATGGAGTTCGAACAATAAGTGGTCACTATATGGGGCCATGCGCTCGGCTGCACAAATCGTTAGTTATGAGATTCCTGCTGCGCTGTCAATAATTGCGGTGATCATGTTGACCAGCACAATGAGTATGCAGGGCATTATACAATACCAGGACGGTTTGATCTGGGGTTTTTTACCCAACTGGTTAATTTTTAATAATCCCTTTACATTTTTAGCTTTTTTCATTTTTTTCATTAGCGGAGTGGCCGAATGTAATCGCACACCTTTTGATATACCGGAAGCAGAATCAGAACTGGTAGCTGGTGCATTTACGGAATACTCTGGCATGCGCTATGCATTCTTCTTTTTAAGTG
>CAYYXU010000245.1:0-1957 GCA_964475645.1 uncultured bacterium
GGCCCGGGTGTACCCATCATAACCGTCTGTAGCGGTGATAACCAGCATATCTTGGGCTCTGAACCGCGCAGACAATGCTTCCAGTACTTTCTCATCATTTTCAATGACAAGAATTGATTTATTAGTTAACTCCGCCATAATTTTTTGGGAATGTGGATAGTGATAGAATGTCCAATCCCCTACCTCAGCCTAAAACTTAATAAAAAATGAGGTAGTGTCACAATATTTTACACTTTTTATTATTAGAACCTTAATTTTTGTCAAGAATATGATATAAATATAAGAAACTGTAACAAAATGGATCATTATATACAATACACTTATCCCGAAAAAATATTATTTTCCTAATTATAACATCCCCACCTTTTATTTAAGATGATACTTTTCATCCTACCTTTACAACCATGACTGGTTTGATTTCGTACCTGAACCCAAGATTTCTATTTAAAGCCGTTTTCGCTTGCTATTTTCTTCTTGCAATGCATTATTATTCACCGAATATGGGTGGCTATGGCTTATATATGCCCTACAATGTAGTTGGCTGGATGCTGATTGCCACCCTGATTGGGCTAGGGTTCTGGCAGGTTAGCAGGACCGGAATTGTGGAACTGAGTAAAACCCAGATCCTGGGCTGGATCGGATTCCTTTTCTTCCTTCTACCCTTGGTGTACCCCAATAATGAATTTGCTCATCGGGCAATGTACCGTATTTTGTTTTTAATGGGTGGGCTGGCCTTTTATTCCGCTCTGGTGCAGTTTCGGTTTGGCAAAGCGGAACGGCTGCTCTTATTGTATATATTGCTTGCCGCTGTTGTGATGCAGTCATTACTGGGTTTGGTGCAGTACTACGGATTTTTTTCTGAATATTATTTTATCCTTAACAAAAAAGAATTGCCTTATGGTAGCTTTCAGCAGAAGAATGTGATGACGATTTTTATGGCAACAGGTATTGGGATCAGCCTTTTTTTGATGGGCAAAGATTCGAATCTGTCAGCCTCAAACCTTAAAAAATGGCTGGTTTTTCTCATTCCATTCACGGGTTCAATTATTATTATGGCCATAAAAGCTAAAGCCGGCTACATAGGCTTATTTGTTGTGCTCTTGTTGATGCTGCCCAGTGTAAGCATAAAAGAAAAATTCTATCAGCGCTGGTTTACCATACTTTTCACAGGGATTCTTATTGGCTGGTTTTCTCCGAGTATTTATGATTCGTTTCAACATCAGAAAATTCCTGACAGCGTCCTGGACTCAGGGAATAAACCACATGCCAAAGAACCGGATTTACAAGCTGGTCTTTACACCAGGAACCTGGATTCACAGATAGCAACTGTCCATACCCGTATGATAACGTATGAGACCACCTTTCGTATGTGGAAAGACAATCCCTTTACGGGCGTAGGCTATGGAAGATTTCCCAGTCTGTATCGGGAGTACGTGGCATCCCGTCGGGCTAATGAGGCTGGGTTTGATTATATTATGGATGAATATTTTGACCATCCCCACAATGAGACTCTTTTGTGGCTGTCAGAAGGAGGCATCGTACCTTTTTTGGGATTGTTAATCTTTGCCGGTGCCTATTTGATCCTGATTATAAAGCGAAACTTGAAAGAAGCCCTGGCCTACCTGGCTCTAGTGGCACCTATTTTATTGCACACACAGTTTGAGTTCCCCTTTGATACTTCTCTGGCGCACTGGATCGTTTTTCTGACCCTGTTCCATGTTCCTGATGACAGCGATGAGATACGCTATCAATATGGCCTCCACAGGGTAATGATTATTCCTGCGGTGGTGATTCCGGTTATGGCGGCCTTTTATTTGGGTACGGTATTGAATAACATTAGTATCCTGACGCGGTTTGAGAAAACTGGAATGAAAAATTATAGCCTTTTGCTGCAAATCAAAGATCCTGGTCCTCTGCACCTGAAATATGATAATTATGTCCTTAAAGCGACAATGGA
>CAYYXU010000246.1:0-1953 GCA_964475645.1 uncultured bacterium
ACCAATGATCTCATCAAAGCTTGAGTTTCCCGGTTCCAAATTAATATTAGCCATCCGGTCAATAGGTGCTCTGTTCCAGGAACTGGCTCTGAAATTTGCCACACCAGGCACACCAGATCGAATCTGGCTTTCCATCCCGCCCAGGCCGCGCAACAAAACACCATTTTTAATTATATATTCCCGAGTTGCTTCCAATCCACCATCATCATACCCATACGAAGCAAACTCAGATGATAAAGTTGGATCAAAGGTGATATTCATTAATTTTGAGCCATATTGTAATTTGCCAAAATCATCCATATTAACAAAACTCCAGCCGGCATAATTCCTCTCATCCCCTAGAATTCTATCAACTTCCAATGCATGCCCTACGCTTTCATGGATCTGAAGCATCATCTGATCAGAAGCAATAACCAAATCCATTTCGCCGGTTGGGCATTCATCTGCATCAAGTAATTCAATGGCTTGTTCACCTATCTTTTGAGCTATTGAAAGTAATTCCCACTTATCTAAAAATTCCATACCCATTTGTCGGCAGGTTCCTCGCATGCCTCCAAAGGTACGAGTTTGTTGATTAGCACCATCCGCTGCTGTTGCCGAAAGGTCAAATTCCATCATTAGAAAATCCTGAGTAATATCACTGCCATTCGAACTAACAAAGCGGGATAATGTATGAATGGACTGCATTAATGCACGGGCACTAACTATCTTATTAGAAACTTTCAATTGCGTGTATGCATCCAATAGGATTTTGTTTAGTTCACCTGGACTGATTGTGTCTATTTCTTTTACAAATGGTGATTGATAAGATCCAACATTTGCTGGACGGGCAGCATCGGTAAATTTATATGTTGCATGATTTGCGGCCTGTTTTGCTTGCTCATATGCTTTTTTTGCCGCATCTGATATACCAATATCAGTCATGTTTGGCGTACCATAATAACCAAATTGTCCATCAGTTAAAACTTCTACCATCAAACCTTGAGTCGTAAAACAACCATTTACCTGAGGCACGCCATCCCGAACAACCCGTGGAGAATGGGTCTCTGTTACCTCACGAATACCTACCCAATCCACAGGAACATCAACTGCTGCTAATAAACTTTGTATATCTAACTGCCGCATAAATCTTTCCTTAAGCTCATTATTTAAATAGTTCAGGCCTCTGTTTTAATGCCATTGTAACCTTTTCGAATGCATTGATAATATCTTGTGTATCGCGATCATTTCCAAGCAAATGATTTTGCGTTAGCCATACCGATTGGTGATCAGCGATCATTTCAGTTACAGCACAGGACATCCCAGCGTAATCAATGTCCTTTAACCATGGAAAATCATCATCTTGATTATCAAAGACTTTTTCACGGTATAATGGTTTATATCCAGCATAAGTGTTAACGCCCTCTGCGCACATAGCATCGAAAAACTTCTCTCGTGGCACACCATTAAAATGATCTGCTTTATATTTAAGTAAATATAAATGGTTGGCTACACGTGTTGCCTTTTCATAAGATCCTATTGTAACCAACCCTTTACTGTTGAGTGCTCGATCAAGTTTTTTTCTGTTTTTATCACGTATAACCATATCATCCTCTACCGATTGTAACTGTGGCAGCAATAAACTGGCTGCCATGGCATTGATCCTGTGATTTCCCCCTACAATCTGATGTTCATACCACTCTTTACCACGCTGCCGACCACAATTGTAGTAAGCAAAACAAGAATTCATAAATGTATCATCATTAGATATAATCGCTCCACCTTCTCCTGAATTCATATTCTTCGATGATTGAAAACTAAATATTCCACCGGCCGCCAAGGCACCGACTTTTACTCCATCCCACTCTGCACCATGTGCCTGCGCTGCATCCTCAATGACTGTTATATTATATTTTTTGGCAATATCATTAATGCGATCCATGTCAGCTGGATTACCAGCAATATGAACAGGCA
>CAYYXU010000247.1:0-1953 GCA_964475645.1 uncultured bacterium
TTGTATGATGAGATCTGGCAGGCCTTTGCCATACTTATACCAGTTCAAACGGTTGGTGTAATGGGAGACCAAAGAACCTATGAGAATTTACTAGGCATACGGGCAGTAACGAGTACCGATGGCATGACTGCTGATTGGTATCGTATGCCACCAGAAGTATTATCAAAGATTTCTAATAAAATTGTTAATTCTGTCAAGGGTATCAACCGGGTTACATATGATGTCACATCCAAACCCCCTGGTACCATTGAATGGGAATAAATCTTTTTTATATATATATTTGTGAATTCAAACGTTAATTACAGGTTTAAACAGGAAAAAATATGTGTGGAATAGTTGGATACTATGGTACTAAAGATGCGGTTCCGTTACTACTGAAGGGTCTAAAACGCCTTGAATATAGGGGCTATGACTCCGCAGGTCTAGCCTTGCTTGCTGACACTAGTATCGAGATTATGAAAAAGGCTGGTAAGGTAATTGATCTGGAACGGGATGTGGATGATTCCGTATTGAGAGGGACAATTGGAATAGGCCATACCCGCTGGGCAACACACGGTGAACCAAATGATACCAACGCCCATCCACATTTGGATCAGACTGAAAATTTTGCCCTTATCCATAACGGCATTATTGAAAATTATTCATCCATTAAAACTTATTTAGAGCAAAAAGGTGTCCAATTTAGGACTGAAACTGATACGGAGGCCCTGGTTCAGTTAATTTCCTTTATTTATTATAAAAATGGTAAATCGTTTGAAAAAGCTGTCTGTAAGGCGCTTAAACGAGTGGTTGGAACTTATGGTATTATCGTTTTGTGCGCTGATGAACCGCAAAAGATGATAGCTGCCAGACACGGAAGTCCTTTGGTGATGGGTGTAAATTCTAGCGAATATTTTATTGCCAGTGATGCTTCACCAATCGTGGATCACACTAGGGAAGTTTTATATCTGGAAGAGAATGAATATGTGCTCATTGATGAGAGTGGACATAGGATAAAACACCTAGATCATGAAAAAGAATTAAATAAGTCAACCTCGCGAATTGATTTCACCATTGAAGAAATTGAGAAGGGGAATTACCCTCACTTTATGTTGAAAGAAATTCACGATCAGGAACATACCATAACCGATACAATGCGTGGCCGGTTGCGTCTTGATGAAGGATCGGTACATTTGGGCGGTATTCAGGACCATTTATTGCGGATTGAGAGCGCTAGACATATTTATATCACTGCCTGCGGAACCTCATGGCACGCAGGTATGATCGGTAAATATTTACTGGAAGAATTTGCCGGTATTCCAGTACATCTAGAATATGCGTCAGAATTTAGGTATCGCGAACCGGTCGTAGATGGCAGGTCAATTATTATTGCCATTTCCCAGTCTGGTGAGACTGCGGATACAGTTGCTGCTCTGAAAAAAGCTAAGAATATGGGTGCCCTAACAATGGGTATATGTAACGTCGTAGGTAGCACAGTTTCGCGGGAAACGGATTGTGGTATTTACACCCATGCAGGTCCAGAGATCGGTGTGGCATCTACTAAAGCATTCACTGCTCAGGTTTCCGTACTTTTTATGCTGGCCCTACACTTTGGAAGGAAGAATAGATTAAATAAAGCAAGTGGCCTAAAATTAGCAAAATCTTTAGCGGAAATTGGACCGTTTGTAAAAAATATAATTTCAAATACGGAGTCAATTAAAAATATAGCAAAGGATACAGTCGAAGCAGAAAATTTTCTTTATTTGGGTCGTGGTATGGGTTTCCCCGTAGCACTTGAAGGCGCGTTAAAGTTGAAGGAGATATCCTATATACATGCCGAGGGCTACCCAGCAGCGGAAATGAAGCATGGACCAATAGCGCTTATAGATGAAAAAATGCCGGTCGTATTTCTTGCCCCACATGATAAAACATTTGAAAAAGTGGTTTCCAATATACAGGAAGTAAAAGCACGGA
>CAYYXU010000248.1:0-1918 GCA_964475645.1 uncultured bacterium
AATCACTACCCAGGAAGGAGGTGGTAACTGTGATGGTACCTTCTGTCGAATTATGTTCATAAAAAAATATTGGATCTTGCGCATCGGCGAAAAAATCGCCACTAATGGTCTGGGTGTAATTCAGTTTTGTCTTGTTATACTTCACCTTTAAATAGGCACCAGACAGTTCGGTAACACCCATGGCAAATAATTTAATAGTTACCGGTCCCGTGGGTATTGTTTGTGTTGCTGGAAAACAAACCAGAGCCGGTGTGTCAAATTCTAATACTACCGCTTCTTCAGGATCCAGCGGATTATCATTTATATCCGTAGGTACAGAACAGGATAAGATAAAAAATAATAATAAGAGACCAGGTAAATAACGGAACAACATATGATTCAGTCGCAGGTTAGAAGCTTAAGTTAAGTGGAACAGAAAATTTCAGCTGCGTTTGCTGCAGAGTCGGGTCATAGGCCAGGTTTATATTGACCTTGGACAAGGCTTGTTCTTCCGCTGCTGGTTCCGGTTCATCCTTCTTTTTTTTCTTTTTCTCTTTTTTCTTCTTTTCACTGCCAGGGCCGTTCAAATAAGCATGCACTGCACTTGCAGCCCAAATGGTGCCAGCAATTCCGGCTAGAATAGTTATTTGCCCATTTGCATCTTCAATTTCAGTCTTACTATCATTTCGGTCTTGTTTATGTTGCAGTATGAGATCATTATCAGTCGCTGCTTGATAAAGGGCCTGGTGATTATTGTAATCATCCGTGGCCGATTGGTAGGTGGAATAAGCGGCATAGATCAAACCGCCCATTACTGCTTCTGCACCCATCCAACGGTAGGCCCATTTTTGTTCATTGGAATAGAGGTGGCCCAAACCAGGAAACACCACACCGCGCACTAGGGCACCAACCTGGGTCTTTGGTGCTACGCCAGCTTGCTGTTGCAGAAAGGCCGTCGCACCTAGACGTCGTTTTTCCTGCAATTCCTTGGGGACTTGCAACCCAAGAATTTCCCAGGAAAGGATTTCCATTTCTGTGATCAAACCGTCAACCTCACCCTGGTAAGACAAATTTTTCATACTTTCGGCGGCACCAGTGGCCACGGAAAACATTTTCGCATCAATCGTATAGGTATTACCGATCTTACCAATGGAACCATTGACCATTAGTTGAACCCCCAACATGGCTCCCACTTCAGCTGCACATTCATCACTGGTACATTCTGTAGTGGAATACCCTTGCTCGTTGAGAACATCCCCCATGGTAGCCCGATCCACCAGCCGAACCCTTTCAGTGTTGGCCATGGCGGTCATAAACCTATCGGTGAGAGTTTGGGCTTCCATCATTGAAATTCCACGACCTTCAAAATCCAGTACCGCTACCGTCGGTTTTTCCGTTTCACCGGCACGTTTCAGTTTCAGGGCCGGCGGCGCAGACAAACCAACAATTTCCCAGGCCAGGATCTGCATTTCGACTAGCAATCCTTCAACATCCCCTTCGTGGGTGACATTTTTGGATCGTTCCGTAGCTCCGGTTTCCACGGAAAACATTTTTACATCAATGGTATAAGAATCACCCAGTTTTCCGATCAAACCATTGATCATGAACTGGACCCCTAAGAGTTGCCCAACTTCAGCGGCACATTCGTCGGATACACAACCGGACTGGGCCAAACCTTGTTCAGCCATAATACTTTCGATAGCTTTTCGCTCTATCAGACGCACAGCGTTTGTATTCCCAATTTCCGTACGCATACGTTCGGTCAGGGTCTGCACTTCCTGAAGACCAATCCCTTGACCCTCAAAATCAAGGATCGCCACCGTAGGGCGGGTTTCCTCTTGTGCAAAAAGGTGTAAATTTATGCTACTGAGACAAATTAATACCGTAAAACGGATTGCCTTCATAATGTCCTCCTCCTGGTGAAGTTTATTTTAATTTT
>CAYYXU010000249.1:0-1862 GCA_964475645.1 uncultured bacterium
GACTGCAATGAACACGCTGCTCTTTTTGCGGCATTGGCCAGAAGTGTATCTATTCCAGCTAGAGTTGTTGCTGGCGTCACCTACCATGAAGGTATGTTTTATTATCATGCCTGGAATGAAGTTTGCCTTGCCGGGAAATGGATTAGTCTAGATGCGACAAAAAATCAGTTTCCGGCAGATTTATCCCATATCAAATTTGTCCAGGGTGAAACGAATGAACAGATCAAAATTGGTGCTTTATTGGGCAAATTAAAAATTGAAGTATTAGGAGAGAATAGTTGAACCACAAAAATTTACCAAAAACCGGAATCATAATTGAAAATTTGGTAAAGAGATACGGCACTTTCACAGCGATTGATAACATTAGTTTAGAGGTCAATGCGGGGCAGATATTTGGCTTCTTAGGTCCCAATGGCGCAGGTAAAACGACGACCATAAAAATACTAGCAGGGCTGTTAAAACCAGATACTGGAAATGTTCTTATCAACGGTTATAATTTAGCTGAAGAACCGGTGATGTGTAAATTGCATACCGGCCATATTCCAGATCGGCCCTTCCTATACGAAAAATTGACTGGGGATGAATTTCTCAGGTTTATTGCTAGTCTTTACAATCTGTCAACAGAAACATTTGAAAAAAATGTTGACCGTCTCTTGAATCTATTTGACCTTACTGATTGGCAAGATCATCTTATTGAAAGTTATTCACACGGTATGCGGCAGAAACTTATTATGACATCTGCTTTTATGCTGGAAACCCCTACAATTATCGTTGATGAACCAATGGTTGGTCTGGATCCAAAAAGCGCTAGAATTGTTAAAGAATTGTTTAAAAACCATGCCCGTACTGGTGGGTCTATATTTTTATCAACCCATTCTTTAGAAGTAGCTGAAGAACTTTGTGATCGGATTGCAATTATTCTTAATGGTCGTATAAAAACTGTTGGTAATATGGAATTTCTTAGAAAAGAAGCCAGTTTAGAAACGAGCGACTTGGAAGAAGTATTTCTGGAATTGACGGAAGCGGAAGAGCTTACAGAAGTGATTGCAGCATTAAAAAATATGGATTAAGTAAATGTCTATGTTGCAATATGGAACTCGCAGAACACTGCTATTACCAATGTTGTTATCTGCGAAAAATCGTTTTTTCCCAACAGGGTCATTCCCAATAAAATCAATCGGAGTGGGGATATTCTGTCTTGTACTTTGCACAGTAATTTTCAATGTAACACTTAGGGTAATTACCTATTTTCACGCGCAGGATGAACTCGGCGTTATTTTAAGCCTTAAAATATTTCAGATGGCTTGGATACTGATCTTTGTCATGTTGATCTTTTCCTGTATGGTGTCAGCTGTATCCTCTGTATATCTTTCCCATGATAACGAAATCGTATTTTCAGCGCCGATCACAACTCCTGAGCTTTATTTTATGCGTTATATATCCAATACCATTTACACATCATGGATGATGATCATTTTTTCATTACCTCTATTCGCGTCCTATGGTATAGTCTTTCACACGCCACCACTTTATTGGCTGTTAATGGTTATTACCTTGGTATCAATGGCTTGTAGCGCAACTTGCTTTGGACTGTTAGTCACGGTCATTCTTATTAATATTTTTCCAGCTAGACATACAAAAGATATAATTCTATACCTATCTTTATGCTTTGGTGTATTGATTCTTTTTTTAATACGACTGTTAAAACCGGAGGATATGGTTTATTTCGATAAATATGGATTCCTAATAGATCACCTTTCTAAAATATCCAAGCCAGCAGCACCATATATACCTGCCGGTTGGGCTGCAAATTTCCTTTCCCTATATTTATTAGACCTGGAAATAGACTGGTTATTATTGGG
>CAYYXU010000250.1:0-1841 GCA_964475645.1 uncultured bacterium
ATAAGAATGATAAAAAAGATGGTCCCTGGATATGGTATTATATGAACAGGGGTGAGCGAGGAGAGCAAGGTAACGTTATGAGTGAAGTTAATTTCAACAATGGTGAGTTGGTTTCAGAAAAATGTTATACGCGGGAAGATGGTGAAATTATTAATTGCCAAGAAATATTTGGTGAGAATGACTACCGTTTTGCTGATCAGAAAAATTAATGGATCGTAGAAAATTTCTCAGTACAGCAGCGTTGGTACCATTTGCTGGCACCTTTTTACAATCTTGTGGGAATAGTATTATGAGATCTAAATATAAATTTGCAATTGCTACCTATTCGTACTGGCATTTTCGTGAACCAAAAGTTACTGTACAGGAAGTGATTGATCATGCAGCTAACCTTGGGGCTCATGGAGTGGATGTACTGCACGTGCAAATGGATAATGAAACGCAAGAATATTTAAAATCTCTTCGACAGCGGGCAGAAAACAATGGTGTAGAGTTAATCTGTTTATCGATTCATCAGGATTTTGTTGATCCTGACAAGACAGTGCGAGATAAAAATATTGAACACACTTTGCGCTGTATTGATATTGCCCATGAATTAGGTATTTCTTACATCAGGCTTAATTCTGGACGCTGGAATACAATAAAATCATTTGACGAACTCATGGCCAATCGCGGTATAGAGCCGATTCTTCCTGGTTTCACGGAAGATGATGGTTTTAACTGGTGTATTGAATCTATTACAGAATGCCTACCAGCCGCGGAAAAGGCTGGTGTTGTCTTGGCGCTAGAAAATCACTGGGGACTTACTCGTACCCCAGAAGGCCTATTGCGGATTGTCAATGCTATTGACTCTCCATGGCTTGGCGTATTGATGGATACAGGCAATTTTCTAGAGGATCCCTATGGTAAGCTGGAACAGATCGCAGCCCAGGCTGTATTTGTCCAAGCCAAGACTTATTATGGTGGAGGAGAATGGTATACATTGGACCTGGATTATCCGCGTATCGCCAATATTCTCAAAAAGGCTAATTATCAAGGGTATATCTCACTAGAATTTGAAGGAAAAGAAGATGCCAATACAGGCGTCCCTAAGAGTTTGGAATTACTGCGACAAGCTTTCAGTTAATACAGTTTTTGTTTCTTTTATTCTTTTTATCATTTGCGTTAAACTAATCAGTTTTTCTACCGTCACAGTGTAGACGCTGTATGCTTCTTCCACCTTACCCTGAATTAGGAAAAGCGTTTCCCAGTTTAATAAATCCCCAAATGTTTTATATGTTTCAGGGAACATAACACATTCGTATAAGTCTGTTTCATCTTCGAATGTTACGAATTCCATAGGTTCACGATTGCGGGTAGTTGTGATCTTCCGAGTAATAGCTATACCAGCTAGAGCAATGGTCTTTCCTTTATACATATGGATATCCTTTGCTTTTTTTATATGCGTTCCCAAATACGATAAATAATTTAGTAGTGGATGTTCTGATATGGGGAATCCGAAAGTTTCTATTTCAAGTTTTCGTTTTTCTTGACGGGACAAATTGCCTGTAAGCGTAGGAACTGTAAGTGGCTCTCTGCTTTCATTTTGCAGATAAAAGTGAGCCGCGCGAAAAGCAATGTCTTTATGTGTGATCTCTGGTTCCAGTTCTGCAAAACAACCAGCATTAGTCAATGCCATGGCATCAGATAGATCGATATCCACCCGAGCGAGAAAATCAGCAAGAGATACGAAATCACCACTTTTTCGTTCATTGAGTATTGTATCGATGGCTTTGGCTTGCAGGTTATGAATGGCCATGAACCCCATGCGGATACGATCTTTTCGACCTCTATATTCTCGAAAA
>CAYYXU010000251.1:0-1811 GCA_964475645.1 uncultured bacterium
AATGCCTGGTTAGTGAAAACAAAACCATTGTGCTCATTCTTTTGTTAGTATTCCAAGAATGTTCTGGGCCGACTTTATGATTGGAATTTCTAACCAGCCCGTAATGTTCCATATAGTTGACTACTTCCAGATTAAATTTGGCTAATACGGCCTGTCCTAAAAAAAGCATCAGTCCAAAAATCCCTCCTGCGACATAAAATAAAATACACCAGAAAACTGACATTAAGTAGCCTGTGATCATTTTATTTTTGGGGCTGAATATGTTATTTCCTTTTTTACGTAGGTTTTTAAGCTCATGTTTCCATGCGCTGATGTGTCCCATTACAGTTGATCTAATTGAAAAAGCATAAACATTTTCACCTCTCCTTGCAGTTGCGGGGTCATCGTTGGTCCCGACAGTTACATGATGACCATAAACATGCTCTATTGCAAAGTCTGCATTACAACTTGCGGAGAGTAACCATCTTGCTTCAATTAGTGATTTCCTATCTCTTGTTCTGTGGGCGAGATCATGACCTACGACTGTTCCATATCCTGAAACCATGTATCCTACACCTAGTAGAGCTCCTAAATAATCGAAAAACCCGTTTTCACTTCGGGCTCCCAAAAAATCGTATGAGAATAAGCCATTTAAAATTTCTCCCAAATTCAGGAAATCCTGATCTTCAGAACCAGATGACCAGGCAAAACTAACTAGTAGTATAAATACGAATGGTAATGCCATATGCAGTGGCAATTCCAGCAGCCGTGGATAATCATATTCCGGTTGTGAAGGATCTTCGCTGAGAAATGCATCCCCTAAAATCATCACAGAAAATATAGTCACAAATCCCATCCACATCCAATTTCCTCCCATTAGAATTCCTATCGAGACAATTGATGTTAAAAGAGGTGCAGAATAGTATTTAACGTATTTCATGATTCTTAATTTTTCTTTTGAAAATTTAGTGAACTTGGAGCAACCAAATTATGAAATGAGTAATTATAGCTTGTTAAGCTTATTACTAGTAATGATATGAAATTATGTATGAAAAAGCCAACAAAATCACAGTTAGCTTCCTTGATAAATCTTAACGGAATCTAATATTTACGAGTAATTTTTGCGTCATTATAAAGAATATTTGAATAGTTTTGGTTGGCAATTTTTCGCAAATTAACTGCAAGAGGAGCCATATCAAATTGAGGCCGGTGCAGTTGTAGACCATCACGATCATTTCTTTTTCCCCCGCGAATCGGCATCCAGATATTTTTGCCGATTATTTGTTCAATTTCATGAGGACAATAAGATTGCAGTGCGAAACCGATTCTTCTTTGTTTGCTTTTATTTGGCTTTGAGCCGTGGATAACTGCACCATGGTGGATTGACATTTCACCCGGTTTCAATATCAGGTTTACAGCCTTTTTTTCATCAACATCTTTGACAAACTGACCTCTTGTTAGGATATTATTTTCAGCAAAGGTATCTTGATGTGGCAGGATATTTTGCTTATGACTTCCGGGAATCATTGCCATGCAACCCATTTCCTCAGTACTCGGTGTTAAGGCAATCCAAGGTGTAAGGAAGTCGTTGCTGGTCATGCCCATGTAGGTTGCGTCCTGATGCCAGCTGACGAAATGCTCTGTTGAAGGATTTTTGATGAACATCACGGAAGACCATAAGGAAAATTCCGGACCAATCAAATCTTCTACAGCATCAAGAATTATTGAATTGTGTGCCAGTTCATCCAGTACCACAAAAGTCAGATGGAGGTTATTACGGTTTTCCGGATTGAATTCTTCAGGGAAGGCTTTTTCATTTTCTTCAATCCTCT
>CAYYXU010000252.1:0-1774 GCA_964475645.1 uncultured bacterium
CAGCTCGTCATAATTACTATAAGATTGATGAGACATCAGGAGATGCTAATTTGGGCGTTATTGAACGGTTCGAGCCGATGCCGATGGTGACTTATTTTGAAAACCAGTTGATTAAGGCAGAAGCAGCAGCACGGACTGGTGGAGATGGATTAGGGTATTTAAACGAATATCGTGCCTGGTTGGCTACCGGTGGTCGTTTGAACGCTACGTTCAATGATTCGGCAGGTATTCTATATGATGCCTATGTAGCTGATGATTTTGCATCCGGCGGTATGGAAAATACCGATGGTCTCTCTTCTGCAGATGCACTGCTACGTGAGATTATTGAAGAAAGATATGTGTCTGGATTTGGAACTTATATGCCCTTCAATGATCATAGGCGCCTGCGAGGAGATGGTGAAACAAATCTGATTCCTTCTTTTCCACTAAATACTACCGCAGCAACAGCACATGTAGAACGGATTCCTTATGCACAGGATGAGCTAACTTCCAATAGTACAATGGAAGATGACCCAGGATTATATGTACAAACAGAGGTCAATCAATAATTCATATATTTTGATTTAAACAAAATAATGACCAAAAGGGTTAAAATAAAAACTTATTTTATATGTACAAACCCCAAGATAAAAAAGCTCTGGTAATTTTTTACCAGAGCTTTTTTTCAATAGTTCTGATCTTATAACATCAAGCATAAATTCATTTTGAACGATGTAGACCTCTGTTGTGGGGTCATTTAGTTTTTTTTTAATTTTATGTATAAATAAATATTCCCATATGTTTGTAAAGAATGAAGAAAAATAAATCCAAACTAAAATTTCAGTTTTTGATTGTGATAACATTTGTTGTTTTCTTTTTCATCACCTGTGAGGATTCAAAACAGGATAGGTTCCCTGATCTTGGTCACGATGGGCCCTATGTAGAGAATTCGATTTATTTTGGTCATGGTGAGTATATTGAGTATCATTCGGGATCACTGCCTATAATATTATCTGCATCCCATGGCGGTTGGATGGAGCCAACTGAAATAGCCGATCGGACTCAAGGTATTACGGCAATTGATACTAATACCTACCAATTAACAAAAGTTATCATGGACACATTAACTGCACGTTTTGGTGGCAAGCCACACGTGATTCTCTGTTTGTTAAAGCGTTTAAAATTGGATGTAAATCGGGAGGTAATTGAGGCTGCAGAAGGAAATATTTATGGGGAACGTGCCTGGGCAGAATATCATCACTATTTGGATATTGCAAAAGAACTGGTAACTGTAAACCATGGTAGTGGTATAGTCTTTGATATTCATGGTCATGGCGAAAATCCTGATGGGTATTATGATTTACGCACTTGGTTGGGATATCTGATCAAAGGTTATGAATTAGATTTAACCGATGAAGAATTGAATACAATAGACTTCAAGAATAAATCCAGCATCAAGGTTTTAGCGGATTCTTCTCCACACTCGTTTATCAGTATTCTACGTGGGGAGACTAGTTTTGGTAGTATTATTGATAGTCTAGGGTATGAATGTGTTCCAAGTGCCAATGCACCTGGTCCTGCAGGATCACGGTATTTTAGTGGTGGTTACATTACAGCACGTCACGGATCATCAGAAGAAGGTATTATCAGTGCAATTCAGATTGAATTACCAGAGCCTGAGATTCGGGATACGGAAGAAAATTGGTCTAGATATGCTAGTGCTTTTGCTACCGCCGTAAATAGATATTATGAATTACATTTGGGGAAAAATATTCAGCCTTAATTTAAAGTTGAA
>CAYYXU010000253.1:0-1765 GCA_964475645.1 uncultured bacterium
AGCTTCTGTTATTTTGTTTTCTTCTGTGCCAAGTTTGTCCAAAACGATGTCTTTCACTTTGTCAAATGTAGACATATAGGTATTCCTCCTTTGATTTAGTTTACATAACCATACCACCATCAACGGCCAGCGTCTGTCCTGTAATATATTCTGCTTCGTCTGAAGCTAGAAAAGCGACAGCATAGGCTATATCTTCTACCTGACCAATTCGTCCAAGTGGTATTTTTTCATTTAATGATTGTTGTACTTCATCTCCAAGTTCATTAGTCATATCAGTTGCGATGTATCCTGGAGCTATACAGTTTGCAGTGATACCGCGGAGTGCCAATTCTCGAGCCGTGGATTTGGTTAGACCAATAAGTCCTGCTTTAGATGCTGCATAATTGACCTGACCGGCATTGCCTATCATACCAACTACAGATGAAATATTAATAATTCGACCCTTGCGTTGCTTTATCATTGTTCGCGCTGCTGCCTTAATAGCAATAAAAGCAGCCTTCAAATTTAAATTTAAAACCGTATTCCAATCATCTTCAGACATGCGCATTAACAAATTATCTCTCGTAACACCAGCATTATTCACCAGTATATCAAGGTGATTATGGGTATCGACTGTTTCTTTTATCAATTTAGTCACATTATCTGAATCAGATATATCGCAGGCAACTGCCGTTGCAGTACCGCCGGCAGCGGTAATTTCATCGGCAACAGATTGCACATCACTTACATTGCGACTAACACACACAACATGGGCACCATTTTGCGCCAGTGTTTTGGCAATACTGCAGCCGATACCACGGGAAGCGCCAGTTACTAGGGCAACTTTTCCAGATAAATCAAACATGGGCAATTTCTTTGATTTGTTCCAAGGTTTCTACACCTTTTGAAGTTAAATTTTTATCAATCCTTCTGTTCAAACCCTGCAGCACGCGTCCAGGGCCAACTTCCATCATTTCTGTAGCGCCAGCAGTCTTCATATTGTCAATTGTTTCATGCCATTTTACTGGACAATCAAGCTGGTTTTTCAAATTTGACCGTATTTCATCAGCTTCAATCATTGGTTCGGCAGTAACATTAGCATAAACAGGCATGTTGGCAGTATTAATCTCAATATTATCTAGAGCAGCAGATAACCGTTTCTTAGCTGGTTCCATCAGTGGGGAATGGAAGGCTCCGCTGACATTCAGTTCTTTAGCCATTTTAGCCCCCAGATCAGGGGCTTTTTCCATTATTTCATGTACTGCATTAATGTTTCCAGATATAACTACTTGACCAGGATAATTAAAATTTGCTGCAACAACTACAGATTCATCACTGGATATAGTATTGCACATAGATATTACATCTTCATCGGCCATGCCAATAATTGCAGCCATAGTCCCAGGATTGGTGGTCCCGGCATCCTGCATACTTTCTGCCCGTAATTTGACCAGCGATAATCCTGTTTCAAAAGTAAGTGATCCAGCAATTGTACATGCTGAATATTCACCCAGGCTATGACCGGCAACCATATCGGGCTGTTGACCTTCTTCTAATAAAATATGCCCTAAAATAACGCTGACAATATAAATAGCCGGCTGGGTATATTGGGTTTCTTTTAATTTTTCTTCAGGGCCATTAAAAATTATACTCTGAATATCAGTATCCATGATTTCATTAGCCAGATTAAAATATTTTTTACCGACATTGCTGCTTGTAAAGAGATCATGGCCCATGGATACTTTTTGGGATCCTTGGCCAGGAAAAACAAACGCTGTGGCCATTA
>CAYYXU010000254.1:0-1762 GCA_964475645.1 uncultured bacterium
ACTGTAGACATCAATGCTGCTGTAAGTGCCGCCATAACAAATCCAAATACACCTGGACTTGTAACAATACTAGCGACAACAACAAAGATTTCGTCAGGACTCGTGTTGGGGCTTATAATATCAGGGCTCATAGTAGATATTGCTTTCCCTAACCAACCGGCGTTTCCTACAACAACAGCTGATAATGGTAATACAAATAAAATATTTACGGCTGCTGCTTTGCGACCTTCGTTTACATTTTTGCAGGCCATAAATCTCATCAGTAATCCTTGATTCATAAAAAGAAATCCAACGGATCCTGCCACAGCATCCTGCCAGAATATCCCTACAAAATTAAAACTGGATGGCTCATTAAAATTCGCGAGTGGTAACTTCCATGTAGTAGGTAATAAATCCCAAAATGCCTGACCACCCCCCACATATGATATACCAATAGCAAATAACATAAACCCTGCAAATATCAGAATAAATCCCTGCAAAAGATCTGTGAAAATCACTGCAGTCTGGCCTCCAAATGTGATGTAAGCACCTGTAATAACAGCTATCACAATAATAGCGCGCATCAGTGTAACATCCATTGTAATTCCAAATATATGGAATGCCTCTGGGAGCATTGGGACAACAGCTTTGCCCAGCGTTAAAAAACCAATACCAATATATCCAATCATATAGAGGAGGAGGAGGATAGTAGCTAGGAATCTTGCTGATGGGTTAAATCTTTTTTCAAAATATTCAGGAATTGACCGCACCTTTGAATAGACAATGATTGGTAGCCAGCCAAACATGAAAAAAGGGACGAAGAACCAATCGTTCAGGTACGTCATAGTTGAACTGAATCCATGTTCAAACCCTTTAGCGGAATATTTTACAAAACTATGACTACCTACACCTGTGGCTACTATCGACATAGTGATAAGCCACCAACTAAACCGCCGACCGCCAAAAAAGAAATCAGATGTGTCTTTTGTATACCGGCCGAAATATGTACCGAACAGCATAATAGTCAAAAAATAAATGACCATCACGATCCAGTCTGTAGAGGTTCCGATATTATGGAAAGTTTCCATGGTCTATCGCAAAGCAAAGATAGTTAATAAACCATGGACTGCCATAAACCAAGCGTAGCCCAAAAAGAAAATTTTCATCCACATACGATGATGGGGTTTTTTTAATTCAATTGCACCACTATACCAAACAATATAAACACCAGAAAAAAAGAAGATTCCGCCAATGCCATAAAGGTATATGTATGGCAACCAAGAATGTGAAAAATATTCCATTATCTATTTTTCATGAGTGAATCAAAGGATGGTTTCAATTCATCATAGGTTTCCTGTAAACCCTGTACCTGCACTTTTGTTTTACCAATCACAGGCATAAAATTTGTATCCCCATTCCACCTGGGCACTACATGAAAATGAATATGGTCTACAATACCTGCTCCACCAGCAACACCAATATTGGAACCAAAATTGAATCCTTCAGCATTAATATTGTCTTTCATAATTGCCATGGCACCATCTGCAAACCATATTATTTCGCTTAGCGTTTCCTGGTCAAGCAGGTTTGTGGTATCTACATGGTTAAAGGGAGCTATCATCAAGTGGGCATTATTGTATGGATATAGATTCATCAATACAAAAGAATGATGCCCTCTGGCAAGAATCAACGATTCTCTGTCATCATCACCTATCGGTTTTGCACAGAAAATACAGCCGTCGTCCTTGCTCCTTCTGATATATTCCATTCGCCATGGTGCCCA
>CAYYXU010000255.1:0-1750 GCA_964475645.1 uncultured bacterium
TATTGAAAAGAATTACACCATGTTCATGGGCGGAAGCATAGAGAGTCGAATCATGCACCATAAGGCCATCATAGCTGTAGTTTGAACCAGCTGGTTGGGTGACCATGGCAATGTAGTTGGGGTTGGATGGGTTCGATATATTTACGATTGCAATACCTCGTTGCCGGGAAGATAAATAAAGAATGGTATCAGAAATTGCAGCAATAAAGTTCGGCAAGGCCCGATTTTGGTTACCAAAGGGAATTTCCAAGTTGGCAAGATGAACAGGATTTAAGGAATCAGATATATCGTAGAATTCTGTCCCGTTCAGATTGCCAGTAATAATCATGGTATTCCCTGAGAATTTCACATCCAGCAATTCCCTATTCTGAGGGTTATACCTACCATGTATTGTAAGGTTTTTACCAGTAATAGAAGAGAAGATGATGAAAATAGGTAAAAGTATTTTGATGAAGTCTCTGCCCATAGTCTAATTTATCCATATTTGTGTAAGTTCACCGGTGGAAATTGTTTAGAGCAATATTTTTTCAATGTGTAATAGATGCGTTTACTTGGTAAACAAATATTAAATACAAGTTTAGTGATATTTTTTTGTTCCTGTGATGTTGGGAAGGAAAAGGATCAGTTTGCAGATCAACCATTCATTTATGTTCTAGGCGTTGCTCAGGATGGCGGATATCCACAAGCGGGTTGTTTAAAGAAATGTTGTTTTGGTCCTAAAAATAAACCTGAATTGCGCCGTTTGGTTTCATCGATTGCAGTTGTAGATAATACAAACAATAGATGCTGGATTATTGATGCTACTCCAGATTTTCGTGAACAATTACAAATGATCAATGAAGTTACAACCAGTGAAAATCCGGTCAATATTTCCGGCATTTTTCTTACCCACGCACATGTTGGTCATTATACAGGATTAGCTCATCTAGGACTAGAAGTTATGGGGGCAAATAAAATACCTGTTTACGCCATGCCACGAATGATGAATTTCCTCAAAAATAATGGTCCCTGGAGTCAATTAATAACAAAAGAAAACATTATTATTGAACCACTGGAGGATGGATCTATTATCAGCATTAACGATCAAATTAAAATAACACCCTTTTTGGTACCCCATCGTGATGAATATTCTGAAACTGTCGGTTTTAATATATCGGGACCAAATAAGTCCATATTGTTCATTCCTGATATTGACAAATGGGATATCTGGCAAAATGACATTGTTGCTGAAGTAGAAAAAAATGACCACTTATTTTTAGATGCTACATTTTTCCATGGGACGGAATTGCCAGGTAGGGATATGAGCCAAATCCCACACCCATTCGTTATTGAGAGTATGCAGTTATTCATGGATCTACCTGTAAATGAAAAGCAGAAAATTCATTTTATTCATTTCAATCATACCAACCCGCTGTATCAATCTGGAAGCAATGCCAGGGATGTATTAAAGAATGCAGGTTTTCAATTGGCCAAACAAGGACAGATCATTAATTTATGACAAGTCTAATAATGAATAGTATGTTTTACGATACAAAGCAATAATAATGTATTCAAAAAGGAAAGGACAGAATAATGAAGTATCGTAACCTGGGTAAATCAGGATTAAAGGTTAGTGAACTTTCTTATGGTTCTTGGGTTACATTCTCTTTTCAACTGGACACGGAACTGGCTACAAAAATGCTAAAAATTGCTTATGATTCTGGTGTCAATTTCTTTGATAATGCGGAAGCCTATGCCAATGGTGAAGCAG
>CAYYXU010000256.1:0-1730 GCA_964475645.1 uncultured bacterium
GCTCGGCTGTGTTCGGATTGTTTGACGATGACGCAGATGCTAGATCCGCTGAGTTGCTTTTTTCCGCATCTAATAAGACGATGCTTACCCGAACCCTTATACGGTAAATATAATTTCTGGATAATTGACAAACTTGGGGTGTCGTCTAATGGTAGGACACCAGGTTTTGGTCCTGGCAGTCGGGGTTCGACTCCCTGCGCCCCAGCAATGATTGAAAATTATAAAAAAAAGGTGCATTGAGATGAAAGATACACTGAAAATTTTTAGCGGTCGTAGTAACCTGGCCCTTGCTCAAGGAATTGTGGATGTTTTGGGCATGGATCTCGGTAATGTCACAATCCGTACGTTTGCTGATGGAGAACTATGGGTAAAGTACGAGGAGAACATTCGTGGTCAGGATGTATTCATCATTCAATCAACTAATGAACCTGCTGATAACTTGATAGAACTATTTCTATTACTGGATGCAGCTGTTCGGGCATCCGCAAAAAGGGTTACGGCTGTGATTCCTTATTTCGGTTATGGGCGGCAGGACAGAAAAGATCAACCGCGTGTACCTATCTCATCCCGAGTGATGGTAGATGTCATTACAACCACAGGTGCAAATAGAATCATTAGCATGGATCTGCATTCTACCCAGATCCAGGGATTTGCTTCAATACCATTTGATCACCTTTACAGTCGTATGGTCTTAATGGAAACATTAAAAAAATTGGATTTGAACCCAGATAATTGTACTGTTTTGGCTCCAGATGTAGGATCTGCTGCCATGGGGCAGTCATATGCTAGGAGTTTGGGGTTTCATTTTGCTCTTATTGACAAACGTCGTTACGCTCCGAATAAATCTGAGGTCAGTCATCTGATCGGTGATTTGGAAGGGAAGGACGTTTTGATCATCGATGATATGATTGATACAGCTGGCACTACGGTTTCAGCTGCTCAGTCAGCAATGGATAAAGGAGCCAATTCAGTAATCGCTGCAGCTACACATGGTGTACTGTCTGATCCAGCTATGGATCGTTTAAAAGAGGCGCCTATTAAAGAATTAATTATCACAGATACAATTTCCGTAAAAAAAGAAAAAAAATTACCTAATATGAAAATTGTTTCAGTCGCTAATGTTTTTGGTGAGGCAATTAATAGGATACATAATGGTGAATCAGTCAGTGCATTGTTCGACTTATAAAAAGGAAAAATATTATGCCACAAGAATATGAACAAATAAATGTTGGAGAAAGAACCCATAAGGGTAAGTCAAAGATTCGTGCGATGAGGAGAGATGGTAAAATCCCAGGAGTGTATTACTATCACGGGGAAGAAAATGTTAATCTAGAGATTGATAAAAAAAACTTATACCATGCACTGAGTACTGGCCAGCATGTATTTGAAGTTACAATGAATGGTGAGACCCAATATGTTATGATTAAAGCTGTACAATACCATCCAGTAACAGATGAAGTAATGCATGTTGATCTTATGCGCGTCAGGCGATCGGAGAAAATGACATTTACCATCCCAATCGTATTGGAAGGAGATGCTATAGGTGTGGAAGAGGGAGGTGTTTTAAGTCAGATTTTGACAGCTATCGATATTAATTGCTTACCAACTGATGTACCTGAAAGTATTAACGTGGATATTTCTGATCTAGAATTAAATAGTACCATCTCTATTGTTGATATTACAGATATACCTGATGATGTAGAAATCGTTACAAGTATAGAGTCTACTGT
>CAYYXU010000257.1:0-1730 GCA_964475645.1 uncultured bacterium
TCTAGCGACTGGGCATCAATTGATACCGTCTGCATCCCATCCTGGGAAAGATCAGCCCACTCTACTAACATTTGCCCCGTATTCTGGTCATTTTTACTTAGATATATGTTTTTCTCGGTGGTTACATCAGCCGCCGTTGATAAAATTTTGCTGTTAGGCGGATATTGAATAAATACCTGCCCGGCAACAGCGTCCTCAGGCAAGGTAACAATCAGGGAACGATCTAACTGTTCAATTGGTAAAAATCCTCCTACATTTGCCAGGGAAGCCAACGCAAGGGGATATGTCTGGTGATACCAGTACCACATCTGCACAAAAGCCATTACATCACGAAGATCATAAACGTTGTTTGGTGTTGGGATAAAATGTGGAACTGTACCCGTGATTGGGCCAAGTTCATAACTGAAGTCACCATTTGTCCAACCTGTAAGGTAAGCAGTTAAATCATAAACATCGATTTGGAAATTCTTATCGTAATCCGCCAGCATATACGTCGTGTATGAAAATTCCTTTGTATCCGTACTACTACCGGACCAATCAAGGATATTGTTTATTGTAAGTGTAATAGAATCAAGGGATGCAAAGGGTTCATTAAACTGAACTATTAACGCTGTATCCGCAGCGGAATAACTTGTAGTTATATCCATATTTGCATAAGCAATAGATGTTGCCGAAGCATCACCAATATCTAATAGGGGCTGTGAAAAATGAATCGACAATTGGGTATCTTCCGCATTGAGGAAATTCACCGTATCAGGATCAACCCAAGTAACTACTGCCGGTTGTGGAATACCCACCACATCCGCAGTGAATACACTTTCATTACCAGGTATATCAGTTGCACTAATCCGCAAGTAATAGGTTGTGCCATCTATAAATCCCGGCATAAATGCTTCTGTTGTAGAATCCGCTGTGGTGGACAGCAGCGTAGTTGGATTCATATCTGTGCCGCCATAAATGGAATAATGATCTAGGTCAACTTCTTGGTTTTGAGACCATTCCAGGTAGATCCGCTCGGAACTAAACCACCCTACCAGATTCACTGGTACTGCTGGAGCTGATAGATCCACCAAAACACCATCACTCATAAGAATGTCACCTACATTATCTACACTGTCAATTCCCCGCACATGGATGCTATAAGTCTGGTTTTCTATGAGTTCCAGTCCGCTGATAACACAAGTCGAATCCAATGTCGCTTCCCAGGATGTTACATACTGGGAATTATCGTTATCAAATAACGCGTATTGATGGGTCTTAAAACCGGATCCTTCTTCAATAAAGTGCAGCCAATAGCCGCTGTATGTATCGGTGAAATTCTGCCGATCAATATCGCTGGAATCTCCATCAATAGCCCAGGTACCCTGCGGCCCGGTAAAATCAGTAGTAATACCATTACTGGTAACCATATCTGACACGTTATTTACATTGTCCACAGCACGTACTGATACATAATAGGTAATTGTCTCATCGAGGGTGAAAATAGCGAAGAAAGATATATTTGTCCCCACAGAGACCCAGCCGCTAGTTACATCGCTCTCTCCCGCTGTTGTACCCACTGCATATTCATAATACTGTATCCCACTTGTTGTGTCAGCAAAGTCGTCCCAGTTAGCTTCCAATCTCACAGTAGAAGATGTAAATACCTCGTCTTCACCAAAGCCATCATTGACCCAGCCTGCTGTTGGTGCTGACAAGTCAGCGGTAATTCCATCACTGGATTCCACGGT
>CAYYXU010000258.1:0-1713 GCA_964475645.1 uncultured bacterium
CCGGGGCTTGATGGAATTATTGAGGGGCTAAGAAAGTCATTGTAATTCGATTGTTATTCTTTCTTTGTTTTTCTGTTAAGTTTAATTGTTTAATCAATTCTGGTGTTAGTTCTTCTATGCTCCAATATGACCTTGCCTTTTTTAAACTATCAATACCACGAGGGAGCATATCGCCTAAACCATAAAAGTATACATTCCTTTCGAGATTGAGATTATCTATATATATCTCCAAATTCTTTGCAACGCTGACTGTCATATCCAAATTATTTTTAAAGATACTACTTTCAGGAAGTGGTTCATTTGAAGAGTGTATATCTATAGCTAAATCAAATTTGGATGATTTTATTCTTGGTAACAATTCATTATCAAATAATTCAAAAAATTGGTCATTCAATGTACCTAATCTTCGATTATAGCTAAAATCACCTTTGATATTTAAAGTTAAGCCTCCTATTCTATCCGCTGGCTTAACTATTTCATGTGCTTTTTTATATTCTCCTTTCCTGTAAGCTTCATTAAATCTTTCTTGCTTACCCTTATAAGCAATCTCCCTATCTGGTTTAGAACCTATATTTATTAATATATCTGATGCAATCTGGTTACTCACAATCGGTATATTTTTTGTACTTTCATTGATTTTTTTACCAAAAACACTTTTGTTATTATCAGTCTTTATCAATTGAGAATTCATATCAAATTTCTCACCATCAACATAGACACTACTTAACAATAAATAATCGCTTTTTAACTTTTTTGCGATTTCATCTGAATTCAAATTTTCATTTGCTAATCGCATAACATTACGAAGCGGCGTAACAATTACATTACCAAGGTTCGCAATATCAATAATTATATTTTCAGTTAAAAAGTTCATCCACTTATTATCAACTTCATCGCCTAGATTATCGGGAATTAGAATTGCTATAGAAGGGATATTGCTTTCAGATGCGATACCAATGCCTAAAAACGAAATATTAATCCAAAATAAGACACCAATTATCGTTAATGCAACCCCTGATAAACTAAATACATTCCATTTAAAACCTTTGTCTGATTCTGGCTCAAGTTTGGCAGATACTTGAGATAAATCAGTTTTAGGAAGCTGATGGGATATAATGCAATATACTTTTATTTCTTGGGATACACCTTTAAGTGATGGCTTACCAATATATTCTGTATCAAAGCCTGTTTCTCTATAAAGTGATGTATTAACTTTATCTGAAATTGCAATGCCACCAGGAGCTGCAAAAGGCTCTATCCTTGAAGCTACATTTACATCATCCCCTATAACATCCGCATCATCTATGAGTATTTCACCTTGATGAATACCAATGCGTAAATCCAAGTGTTTAATACTATCGGACGCTTTTTGAATCTCAATACAACATTCTACTGCTTCCATTACAGTATCAAATACCAATAAAAGTCCATCACCCATCTCTTTTATCCATTCACCATTATATTTTTCAACTAATGGTTTGAATATTTCTCTTTGGAGTTTCAGTAGGTTGGAAGCTTTACTTTGGTCTGATGCACTTAATTTGGTAAAACCAACAATATCAGTAAAAACTATTGCGGCAAGTTTTCGTTTTGGCTCGGTCATTATACGATAAATCTACCCACCATCCCACAAAGACAAAACCCCACGAATGTGGGGATTGATGTTGTGAAAAGGGTATTTATTTAATTAAAATTAGTAGTCTCTTATTCTAC
>CAYYXU010000259.1:0-1710 GCA_964475645.1 uncultured bacterium
GGGTGTCCATCATAATCATCTGGATTCATAATGCGGACCAAATTCGGATGTCCTTTGAACTTTATTCCGAATAAATCAAACACTTCTCGTTCTTGCCAGTCTGCTGTTTTCCACAAGGATTCGACAGAAGGAAGAGATGGTTTTTTATCGGATACATAAGCTTTTACAGTCAACCTCTCCGCCGTTTTGTGGCATAATAAATGGTAAGACACAGCAAAGCGCTCATATCCTCCAAGGGTCAGGTTGTCTATAGCAGTGAGGTCTGCTAGGAAATTGAAACCATTCGTTTTTAATGAAGTCAGCACTTTTAGTATATGCTGGCCTTTGACATGTAAGATCTGCTCACCCGCAAACTCTGTATTTTCCAAAATAGAGTTAGGAAATTTTTCTTCTATCTGAGCAAGCGTTTGTTCTATTAACATTTATTTAGAAGATGAAAGTGTGTAGTCAGAAAGTTTTTCTTTATCTATCAAATTCTGGATTTTCATCAGACTTTCTACAACACCTTCCGGTCTTGGTGGGCAGCCAGGCACATATACGTCAACCGGAATAAAATTATCTATACCCTGGATCACACTATATGTATCAAATACACCTCCAGTGGATGCGCAGGCCCCCATAGATATTACCCATTTTGGCTCCGGCATTTGTTCGTATATGCGAATAAGTACTGGCATCATTTTAATAGAAATCCTACCAGCAACAATTAATAAATCTGATTGTCGCGGTGAAAAACGGATCGCTTCCGCCCCAAAACGAGATATATCCGTGCGCGCCGCCAGCACTGCCATAAACTCTATCCCACAACAGGCGGTACCAAAGGGCATTGGCCAAAGCGAATTCTTTCTACCCCAGTTTATAGCACTTTCAAGCGTTGTAGTTAATACATTCGATTTGATATCATCGTGATTCATGGCGATACTTTTGTTTAACAAAGGTTATCTAGAAAAGATAACCCATTTTTTCGATATAATAACATTCTGTTCTTCTAACAATTCCTTTTATTCCCAATCTAAAGCTCCGTTGCGCCAAACATAAATAAAACCAAACGCAAGGATAGCCAAAAAAACAACCATTTCAAAAAATATGAATGGACCTGCCGAAAGAAAATCTTTAAATACTACTGCCCACGGATAAAGAAAAACAATCTCAATATCAAAAATAATAAATAGTAAAGCGATCAGGAAAAAACGAATTGAAAATCGAATCCTTGTATCTCCTACTTGATCTATACCGGATTCATAGGGCATCATTTTTACTTTGTTCGGTACGCGCGGACCAAAGAGATGGGTTCCGATGAGACTAACAAATGCAAAGCCCGCTGCAACAAGAAATACAATTATAATGGGGAAATAGTTTTCAACCATAATATGAGCTATTAATAGCAGCATTAAATTTACATCTGTATCCTTTAGACAACAAAGAGCCGAATATCATATAATGCACCCGAATAATAAGGGCCAGCAATAATATAAAGTGCATGTAAATCCTTACTTTTTGTGATTAATAATTTTGTTATTTATATATTAAAAGAATAGGTGACCACATTACAACACTTGCACAAATAATAATAAGCTATCTTTTACCCATCCCAAAATTGGCACCCAATAAACACCAAAAAAAACAGATGGTATTGCTAATATTAGAAAAATCACAGTCATGGAAAAGGATGGTACTGCTATAACATCACTTGGTTCACCAGTAAGATAC
>CAYYXU010000260.1:0-1675 GCA_964475645.1 uncultured bacterium
CCTATGATACCGGTTAAAGTTCAGAAAATATCATTTCATCCACCAAGCCGCAGTTATGCTGTTATTCTTTGTGAGATAAATGGAACCAGGAAACTACCTGTTATAGTTGGAGCCTTCGAAGCACAGTCTATTGCTTTGGCCTTGGAATCAATGGATACACCGCGACCGCTGACACACGATCTAATCGGGTTATTTATTAAGGAAGTAGAAGCGAAACTGGTTGCTGTACGGATCACCAATTTGGAAGAGGGCGTGTTCTATGCAACACTGGATTTCAATGGCAAGATCACTGGCAAGCGTTCAGTGGATTCCAGACCCAGTGATGCCATCGCAGTCGGATTACGGATGCAGGCACCAATTATGATCGCGGAAAAATTATTTGATGAGGCCGGAATCGAAGACGATGACACACCGGGAGAAACAAGTAGCAGTTTATCAGTAAAAGAACTAGAAGATCGGTTACAGGTAGCAGTAGAAGGGGAAAAATATGAAATTGCTGCTAAGATCCGTGATCAGATCAAAGAGCTAAAGCATTAATTAAACCATTAGGCTGTCTAAGGCATTTCTGGCAGCTGATTGTTCCGCTGATTTTTTATCCGTTCCCATACCTGTTGGATACCCATGACCATTGATGGTTACATGTACTTCAAACATTTTCTGATGGTCAGGTCCGGAAACATTAACCAGATGAAATTTTGGATTTTTAATAGTATTGGCATGACAATATTCAATTAGCTGACCTTTATAATTAATAGTTTTCCAAGCTTCACTACGGTGTTTCCAAATGGTATCCAGGATAATCTTTTTTGCTGGTTTAATTCCGCCATCCAAGTAGACTGCACCGATTAGCGCTTCCACAAGGTTAGCCTGTTGTTTATTCGCTACCTTTTCATTAGTCAGATCTACACTTGGTTGGACAGTTAAGTTATCGATAAGATTGAGCATGTTACCAATGGTTGCCAAAAAGGATTGTTGCACAAGTGCTGCCCGTTTTTTAGTAAGCAGTCCCTCATCGCCCTCAGGATAATTGCGCATTAGTTCACGGCTGATGATTATGTCAATCACCGCATCTCCTAAAAATTCTAGACGTTCGTAATTTTTGCGCGGCTCGTGTGTGACCGAACGGTGGGTAAGAGCTTGTTCAAGGTATTCTAGTTTTTTGAACTTATAGCCAATGGTCTTGGTTATTTCAGGGTGAGGATCAGGCGCAGATTTTAAGACAGATTTTAGAGCAGTAATCAACCTCATTTTAATCTTGCCACTTGCGCATAAAAACAACGGCATTATGCCCACCAAAGCCAAAGGTATTTGATAGGACTGAATTTACCTGTGTTTCTTCCGCGGTATTAGGGACATAGTCCAAATCACAATCTGGATCAGGTGTCATATAATTAATCGTAGGGGGGACGATTTGCTTTTCAATTGCTTTCAGAGCAGCGATTGCCTCAATGCCACCGCTGGCACCCAATAGGTGCCCTGTCATAGACTTAGTTGAGCTAATCTTCAATTCACGCGCATGGTTCCCAAAGACAGTTTTTATTGCAACAGTCTCATTTTTGTCATTATATGGCGTGGATGTTCCATGAGCATTGATATAATCGACCTCTTCGGGTTTTGCCCCGGCATCTTCAATGGCTAGTTGCATGGCTTTTACAGCACCCGCACCGCCCTCAGC
>CAYYXU010000261.1:0-1675 GCA_964475645.1 uncultured bacterium
AATATATTTAATTGAAGGAAATAAAAATGACACCTGAAAATCAAGAAAAACAAGTGGAACAAGAGTGGAGTGCCAATTCTTCATTAAACGGAATTAACCCACAAAATTCTGATGAACGAATTATTAACCTAAAATCATACTCCAAAAATATTGAACAAATCACAGGACTTCGGGAGAAACATTCCGGAAAATGGAATGCCATTAACTCAAATTCTGTAGCCAGAATGCGAGCCCAAAACCGTTTTAAAACAGGTATAGATATTGCTAAATATACTTCCTCAATTATGAGAGCAGATATGGATGCCTATGATAACGACCCCACAAAATACACACAGTCATTAGGGTGCTGGCACGGATTTATTGGTCAGCAAAAAATGATCTCAATTAAAAAACATTTTGGTACAAATAAAAGAAACTATTTATACCTTTCTGGATGGATGGTGGCAGCACTTCGATCTGAATTCGGGCCACTGCCTGACCAATCGATGCACGAAAAAACTTCGGTTGCCAGTTTAATTAATGAGCTCTATACATTTTTACGACAAGCTGACGCAAGAGAATTAGGCGGTTTATATAGAGAATTAGATGCTGCTGAAGGTGAATCAAAAAAAGCCATTCAACTAAAAATTGATAATTTTGAAACTCATATTGTTCCAATTATTGCAGACATCGATGCAGGTTTTGGTAATGCAGAAGCCACATATCTGATGGCCAAACAAATGATTGAAGCAGGTGCTTGTTGTATCCAAATAGAAAACCAAGTTTCTGATGAAAAGCAATGTGGTCATCAGGATGGAAAAGTAACTGTACCTCATGCAGACTTCTTAGCCAAAATCAATGCGGTCCGTTATGCATTCTTAGAACTTGGGGTTGATGATGGGGTCATCGTTGCAAGAACTGATTCATTGGGCGCAGGTTTAACAAAACAAATAGCCGTAACCCATGAAGTGGGGGATTTAGGTGATCAATATAATTCTTTCTTAGATGTTGATGAAGTAACTACTGATAATATGAATCATGGAGATGTGGTAATTAATCATCATGGCAAATTAGTTCGACCTAAACGCTTACCCAGTAATCTATACCGATTCAAAAAAGGGACTGGTGTAGCAAGGTGTATTCTTGATTCCATAACCAGTTTACAAAATGGTGCGGATCTTATTTGGATTGAAACCGAAAAACCTCACATCGGGCAAATCGGTGCCATGATGGATGAAATTAAGAAAGTGATTCCCAATGCAAAACTGGTTTATAACAATAGTCCATCATTTAACTGGACTTTAAACTTCCGTCAGCAAGTTTTCGACAAAATGAAAGAAGATGGAGTTGATACTTCAGCCTACGAAAGAAAAGCCCTCATGGATGAAAAATATGATGATACTGATCTTGGTAGAGAGGCTGATGAAAAAATTCGCACTTTCCAAGCTGACGCTGCAAGAGAAGCGGGTATTTTCCATCACTTAATTACCTTGCCTACTTACCATACTGTTGCTTTATCTACAGACAACCTAGCCAAAGAGTATTTTGGTGATAAAGGAATGCTTGGCTATGTTCAGGGCGTTCAACGGAAAGAGATTAGAGAAGGAATCGCATGTGTTAAACACCAAAATATGGCTGGATCAGATATGGGAGATGACCATAAAGAATATTTTGCTGGAGAAGCCGCACTTAAAGC
>CAYYXU010000262.1:0-1650 GCA_964475645.1 uncultured bacterium
CTTCTGGTTCTCTCACCCAGGCTGCCACAGGAATGATACCGCGCAGTTGGTACTGCATCCCTAGCCCGTAGCGTAATGACAGGCTACCACCCATGGAAAACCCGAATAAGATTATATTATCCTGATTGAACCCATCATTCATTATTTCTCGAATGAGTGCATCCAATAAGTTAAAAGTTTTCTTTGCTTTCCAACCCTTATCAGGTGAACCACTAAACCAAGTATGCCCTTGGCCCATACTGGCTTTATAAGGTGCCCGTGGAATATACCATTTCGCAGATTGAATTCTCATGGATCTTGCTACAGGTACCATTGAATGTTCTGTACCAGTCCAGCCATGAAGCCCGATTACCGCAATGCTAGGTGAATCTGATTCTTGGTGATAGTTAAGTATCATCGTTCATTATTACTCACAGCAGCAATCATCTATAATAGCGATTGTTTCTAAATCAAATTCTTCTTCAGTCAATCCTGTTAATTGATACCTGATACAAATTCCAATATTCATTCCTTCAATATTGCCAATCTCAGCCAAGTCGTTCTGGGTTACTTCTTTGAATAAAAAACCATCCAATAGACCGCCTCCGCAACTTGTACATTCAGGGTTATCTTCGCATGTAACCAGTAAAAAGAGTGACAATGTTAGAAAAACTCTCATCCCCAATGCTATTATTTTTTAAAGTTTGGCTCAGCGGTTAAAACCCACCTAGCATTAGATGGTGTGCGGCTGGGTTCCATACGATAGAGTTCACCAGTAGTTGTATCCAGTAGGTAATGCCAGTGCGTACGATCGATACTAAAACTCTGCAACTGGTAGCGACCACTGGGGCCAATGGTTGTATCACCACTAAGATAAGCATCAATACGACCTAGCATTACTTTCAAAGAGTCTTCCTCTATTTGGCTAGCACCCAGAAACATGAGCATGCATATGATTGCCAGAGTGCCAGTAATGAATCCACTGATATATTTTTTCATTGGTATTCCTCCACTTTTGTCTAGGTTAACGGTTGGCTTCATAATTCGCCATCCTGGTTATAAAATCTTCTTCATCCTTTGCCTGGAGCAATGGACTGATGCATACATTTTCATCGATACTTATCGTTGGTTGTTTACCATAATCATGACCGGGATAAATTAGTGTATCGCCGGGTAATGATAAAATCTTATCATAAACACTATGATATAATTCCCGTGTGTCTGCGTAGGAGTTAACAGTCCGGCCGGTTCGGCCCACGAAAAGTGTATCACCAGTGAAAAGAATATTACCCATTTTATAGCAAACAGAGTCGGGGAAATGACCAGGTGTATGTATTACATCAATATTAATACGCCCTAATATAAGCCTATCCTTATCATCAGCCGGGCGAAATAGATCTGTTGGTGTAAAATGGATCAGTTCCTTGTAACCGATATATTTTACTTTGGGATAATGATCAAGGAATTGTGTCAAATAAGCGGTGTGATCTCCGTGAGTGTGGGTGATTAAAATAGCATCTAACTGCTCGTTTATATGTGCTTGTAAATTTTTTACTGGAACAGCAGCATCCACCATAAATTGAACGCCAGTTTGCATGCAGGTTATCAGATAGGTAAAATTATCATCGTACCCTCCGCGAAAAGAACGGATCGAAAAATCAGTGTCAAACA
>CAYYXU010000263.1:0-1575 GCA_964475645.1 uncultured bacterium
AAATACAGCCGTCGTCCTTGCTCCTTCTGATATATTCCATTCGCCATGGTGCCCAGAGACGATCCATCATTAATCTTCATCATTATCGGATCGAGACTTCGCAATAAATCGCTTCTGCAGTTCTTGGGGTAGATATTCATAATGACTAAAGCTTTCAGAGTGGATACCTCGTCCACCGGTTAATGAACGAATTGTTGTGGAATAATGATATAATTCTGACTGCGGTATCTGGGCTTTTATAACCTGGAAACTCCCCTCTGAATCTATACCCATTATTTTTCCTCTGCGGCTAGATACATCTCCCATGACATCACCCATGAAATCTTCAGGTATACGGACCTCTACATCCATTATTGGTTCAAGAAGACATGGTTGCGCACCATTGAAGGCTTCTTTAAAAGCACCCTTTCCTGCAATTTGAAAAGCAATGTCTTTAGAGTCAACAGGATGCTGTTTACCATCATAAAACTCGACTTTTAAATCCACAACACGGTAACCAGCTAGAATGCCATCAATGCAAGCAGCTTGTACCCCTTTTTCCACAGAAGCAACAAATACGCGGTCCACATTCTGTCCAACAAGAGATGAAATAAATTCTACTCCTTCGCCCCGTTCTTTTGGCTCAATCCGCATCCAAACTTCTGCAAATTGTCCTGCGCCTCCAGATTGTTTCTTATGCCTATATTTTGATTCACCTTTTCCTTTGATTGTTTCTCTAAAAGGAATACGCGGCTTGAATGTATTTACATCAAGGTGAAAACGGCGCTGCAGCCGTTGGATGGAAACTTGCAGATGCAATTCACCTTGACCCGAAATAACCGTTTGACGTAATTCGGAATCAACATGATAAACAAAAGTAGGATCTTCTTCGTGTAAGGTTGATAGACCAACAGCTAATTTCTCTTCATCACCTTTAGCATTTGGGATTATGCCCATATGAATATTCGACTTTGGCAATGCGACACTATCCATTACCACTCGAAATTTCTGTGACGAAAGTGTATTACCAGTATGAGTGTGTTTTAATTTTACAACAGCTCCAATATCACCAGCATTCAAGTTGTTTACACTCATACGATTCTTTCCATTTAACAAAAACATCTGGCCAAAACGTTCAGATTTACTCCTAGATGTATTTAGCATATCCATCCCCGCAAAAACACTGCCAGAATAAACACGGAAAAAAGATAAATCACCGACGTGCGCTTCACTGATGGTTTTAAAGACATATACTACTGGTTCTTTACCTTCTAAAGCGACTGATACTTCTTCATCGGAATTAGGTTCTTTAGCAAGTACAGTTCCTCGATCAACCGGCGAAGAACCGTATTTAGATATGAATGCCATCAATCTAGTGACACCGACATTGATTGCAGCCGAGGTGCAAAATAATGGTATGAAACTTTGATTCTGAATAGCTTGGTGAATTCCGCTGCGCATTTCTTCTTCTGATAGATTGCCTTGGTCAAAAAACTTCTCTAGAAGAGTGTCATCTGATTCAGCTACATATTCTATCAATTCTTGATGCAGTTCCTCTACACGATTCTGCCATTCTTCTGGCAAAGCAGATTCCGT
>CAYYXU010000264.1:0-1543 GCA_964475645.1 uncultured bacterium
ATTTAATAATCGAATCATATCGTGCAGATCTGGTTGTAAGGTAATGAGAAATTCATGCCCAGCACGATCTGCAAAAGAACAGGTGGCAATAATGACCAAAACATTTTTACTCATTACCGTCTTATTAGTCACAATAATGACCGCCAATTGTGTGGGTGGAAACCAGTCAACCGATTCAACAGGCAACTTAGATTCTGCTGAATATATAAATCTCTTCCCAGACAAAATATATTCCGAAGAGGATTTTGACCATCCATCAGTCAAATTTAATAAAAAATATGATGTCTCCGAATTGCCGCTGGCAATTTCAGCTAAAAGGATAATTTTTAATAAAAAATACGTAGAAGCACGCCTATATGAAACGTCTGATACCGCCGATACGGAAGGGAAAACCTATGCCGAATCAGTCACAGGTCCCGACGGAGTTGTCAGTGGAGACGCGGTCATGTGGAAGGAAAAGGAACGCGATCGTCGAAAATGTGTTCCAAAAGCCGGACTATCCGAAGCCGGATGTGATCAAGTAGCCCGTTATGGTGGGTTCTTAATATCGGGGAACATGGTGTTACTTTGTGAAGGCTTAGATATGGCCGACGCCCACAACCTATGTCAAAAACTAATCGAACAATTGAACGAATAACCCCGAGGATTCCTCTTGTTGAAAACTACTAGGTTATCTCCCTCCAACTCTTGAATTACCTACGAAGAGGCCCTCGCATATTACGAGGGCCTCTCAAATTCAAACTCTATCTATAAGTTTCAGAAACTTTTCTTATAATCACTCTCGAGCTACTCCTTGGAGCGAACAGCGGGGATCGCTATAGCCAACGCCGAAACAACCAAGCAGATGTAAGCAACAAACATAATTTGTAACGTGTAGTCAATCAAAGGTACAACTAGACCCACCACCCCGCCAACCAACATCAATATACCAACGACCACGTTAAGTGACGTCTGCATTGGAAGGGTGCACCAGATGAGGAAGTTAAGTCCAATAAGACCAAGACCACCAAACACTAAACTTGTGCCGATGCCTCCAGCTGCCACAGAAAGAGCAAACAGGGTGTCAGCAACAACTCCAGGCCCAGCCTGTGCAATCCCAATGTTTGCAGCACTCTCAACTAGTGATATTGCCAAACCCGGTATAAGTATGAATCTACCGATGCTGATCAATACGCTATCGTTACCATGATTAGAAGCGACAGCTCGAAATCCCATAACCATCAATGTAAATCCAATTGATGCCACCGTAAGAATAATTACGGTTAGATCTTTATTTTCCGAGTTAGCCTTGATAATTGCATCAGCGTCGGATGAATCAGGAAACCCCATGAGACCCCCCCATAACATCCAGCCGCCAAATCCCAAGATAGCCGCAGCAATCAATATCCAGCCTGTTGTAATTCGATCAGTCAATTTTATTTACTCCGGAACATTACGTAACGATTTCCGGGGTGAGTCTAACAATCGCCCAGCGATTATCGACGTATTAAATGGAAATTTTTCGCTTCCCAGCTAACTGTGAGCTAATTGAAATAAAGGTCGC
>CAYYXU010000265.1:0-1537 GCA_964475645.1 uncultured bacterium
GTTTCACCATAGAATCCACTTTTTGCCCTCGAACGATGCTTCGATCTGGTTTGATATCTTCATAGATTAATTGTAGCAATTGCCGTGTTCGACTACGCCGATCCTCACGACAATTAAGATAAATACAGGTATATCCTTCTAAAGGATAGCGACTTTCCACAAAATTCCAGATCTTTAATGTTGAGACTGGATCATTGGCTGCCATGGAATTGACAAACAAAATCGAACCATTACCAAAATCGAGTTTATTCACTACCAAAGCACCAAGATCCGGCTTTACCTTTTTCATACCGGCAATTGCAATGTCTTCCTTGACACCTGCTGCACTGCAAACGTCAAGAGCCACGGCCACATTTTGGTGATGCTCTAGATAAGAAAAATCAGCTAAATCTTTTTCACTAATTTTCTGTTCATCAGCAATGCGTAGCTCGGATTTACGGTAATCAGCAACAGGTGCAATTGTATTTATCATAGCAGCTTCTCCCAAAACCACTTTTCCATTATAAGGCACAGAATTGCTCAATGATTTTTTAACATCATCAAGGGTTGGCCCCATTTCCTCTAAATGATCAGGTCTGGCATTTGTAATAACGCCAATGTGGGATTTAATCATTTTCTGTTCTGAAATCCATTGATATTCAGGTTGTACTGCCATGCATTCCATCACGACAACATCCGGTTTTTCTTTGGCAAAATAACGCATCAACCTGATCTGTTCGCCTATTGAAGCAGAACGCAACCTATGGATGAGTCTGTCCTTACCCTCCGCATCTATTATCCTTGGAGCTGTACCTGTGGTCTTGGCAAAAGTCCGTAAACCACCAGCCCTTAACCCTGCTGCAATAAGCCGTGTAACACTAGATTTTCCGCGAGTACCATTTACATGTATCCGCAATGGGATTGTAGCAATTATACGGTGATGATTAGAAGCTTCAACATAGCCAATAATCAGTAGGATCAGAACTACCGTTCCAAGTAGTACAAGGGGCGATATGACCATGGCACGTTAAAATCCCATTATTTCTCGGACAATACTGATCATGTCCAGAAAATTGATGGTTTCATCCGCATTTACATCTGCGAGGTACGGGTTCAAACTTCCTGCATTATTCGCCTGAACAAAATCAACAAGGGTCAGTACATCGATGATATTTAATACCCCATCCTGATTAATGTCTCCACGTTGACGAATATTGGATCCCCGAGTTGTAAATAATATAGCGGTCGAATCTTGAAGCGGCATAGCAGCAACCGGATAATCATTATTAAAGGTATATTCAAGGCCTATTTTTTCAGTATGGTCTTCCAAGCCTACAGTACAATAATTCCCGTGAATTTGCCCCCAGCCAAAATTACCAGTTGATGTATTATTAAAATCCGCAAATTGGATCAAGATCTCACCATCACTTGTAGGTGTAAAATAATGTTGTGCATCACGGAGAATCACCTGAAAAGTTTCCAGACTATTATTATCATACGTTCTAACGCGAGACCATTCGATTATGAATTGATTGTTTTCCTCATCATACCATTTATA
>CAYYXU010000266.1:0-1518 GCA_964475645.1 uncultured bacterium
TATTACTCTTTTGTGTTCATCATTTGTGCAGGTCTTAGTCTTGTCTAAATTCAATCTAATAAATCGGGAGTTATAATGTCTGATTGGGTATTGATATTAGGATGTTCAACGGGCCATGGCGGTGCCACTGCAAAACGTTTAGCAAAGGATGGTTATGGCATTATTGGTTTTCACTTTGATCGTGGTGATGTTAAAAAAGAGGCTGAGTCGCTAAAACAAAAGATATCTACTATTAATAATGGTAAAGTTCATTTTTGGAATATCAATGCAGCCTCTGTTGAAACAATGGATCAATACATACCTAAAATAGCTGAAATAACAGGCGGATCTCCGGTGAAATTATTACTGCATTCTATTGCATTTGGGACTACAACAAACTTTTTTTCTGACAAACCAGTCACTCAAAAACAAATGGATATGACAGTTCATGTCATGGGCAATTCCTTACTATACTGGACACAAAAATTATTTAGCAAGGATCTGCTTGGAGATGGTTCTCGCGTGGTGGGCCTAACTAGTGAAGGTAATTATGTAGCCATGGATGGATATGGACCAGTCAGTGTAGCTAAAGTCGCTATGGAAGCGATAATACGACAGATTGGGTGGGAATTAGGTAAATACGGTATTACAGCAAACGCTGTACAGGCAGGCATTACGCCTACGCGTGCGCTTACAAAAATAACTGATAAATGGAAAAAATGGGTAAAGAAGACAAAAAAACGTAATCCGATGCAACGTACCACTACACCAGAGGATATTGCCAATACCATATCATTATTGTTGCGTTCTGAAGCAGATTTTATAAATTGTTCAATTATTTATTGTGATGGCGGAGAGCACCGCTCTGGATCTTTTTAATACAATTATATTTATCTAGAAAATTTTAGCCTAGGAAGGCTCAGTATTATTATTGAGCATTATCTGCTCCCGGATCAGTCTTATCAGCTCGTGTGTATCAGTATTTGGCTGTAACTGAAAACTGGACTCCGCAGCGTCTAAAGCAAAATCCCACCAGCCTTTTTTTGTATACATTAATGCCAGACTATAGTGCGCTGTGGTAAGATTATCGTATTCTTCTCGAGATAATTTTTGAAGAGACGGAGGATACAAACGAATGACTTCACGATACTCCGATATTGCTTCATCATATAATCCCTTGGTGTTATACCATTTCCCTAGTTCTAAATGTCTACTGGGGTTATCCCTACTGCAACCGGTTAAAACCAGCACGAGGACCGAGAGAAGGATGGTTTGGTATGGTTTAAGCCTAAACATTAGTGTTTGACTACATTGGAATTTCTACTTTGCACGATTCGAAATGCAAGGAAAAATATATTAACTAATTATGCGGGCTATCAGCTGGTCATTTGAATGGTGTTTTGGGTCCTTAACTCTGAATATAAGAAGTAGTATCCCGATGACTAAGAAAATACCGATGCCAGCTAATATTGTATCGTTGGAGATTATTCCACTCATACCACCAACAATTATAATTGCAAAAAATGTGAAAGGAGCCAA
>CAYYXU010000267.1:0-1500 GCA_964475645.1 uncultured bacterium
GCATATTTGATTTGGCTGGGGATCAGAATGTGGAGCAGTACCACAGAATCACTGGAATTGTCAGAAAAAACAGATAACAAGGTATGGCATGCAATTATGGCAAACGCATTCGTAATAACTGCACTTAATCCAAAAAGCATAGTATTCTTCCTAGCTTTTTTACCCCAGTTCATAAATTCTGAAAAACCATTTATACCCCAGTCCCTGATTTTGGGATCAACTTTCCTGGTGCTTGCAATTCTATCTGTGCTTTTCTATTCTCTGCTTGCAAGCTACACAGGCCAGCAGATGAGACTTTCTCTTATACATCTCTGGACAAATCGAATTGGAGGATGTTTGTTGATTGGCGCAGGTGGTATGATTGCTTTCAACTAGTGAATTTTGAAATTCTTATTTTAATTCCTGACGCTGACTTACAATAGCAAGCCATGGCTGACGTTCTATAGGCTTTCCTGAAGGACGATAGTAATGGTCTATTATTTTGAATCCACTTTGCTTGAGATACATCTTACTTACTTCAAATTCCATGTAATGGCCATAACGTTGAGCTTGCCAACCCTCTACATTACCTCTTGGATTAGAAGAAAATAAAATACCACCTTTTCTTAATGCAGAATGTAATTCTCTTAAAACCCTTGGAAGTTCTAGACTTGGTACATGAAAAAGTGAAGCATTAGCAAAAATTCCATCGAAACTGTTATCTTCAAGTTCAAGATGTAAAAATTTTTGATGCAGAATAGGACAGTTGCTTAATTGCTGAGTCATTTTGCAAAATTCTTTGCTGCCATCCAACCCAGTAGGCCTGTGCCCCATTTCCTTAAAGACATTTACATCACGTCCTGGTCCACATCCAAAATCAAGAATGTCCAGTTTCTTATCTTTGGGAAGCGCACCAAGAAAGGCCGCTATATTTTGACTTACATCGTGATCCTTTGTGCCAACTCTAAAAGATTCTGCGTTGTTCTCATAATGCCCAATAGTGAATTTTTCTATTTCTTCCAGATCAACATGGGAATTATTTATCGGCATCAAAAATCTTTACCGTTCCTACGGTTTATTAAATTAAGAGTAAATATGATTTTTCCTTTAATTAATTCGACTGACTTCGCAGAAAGCCTCGTTACAACATGCACCATCCTCAATATCTGTGCGGATATCAGCATCAAGTAGTGCATTAACAGTTTGTCCAGACTTACTTGCGGATAACCATGCACCCTTTGGGGTATATAGAACTCCGGGCAAGACTGCGTCGGTAATCCGCGCGATCAGCAATGTCTCACCACGCTCGTTATGAACCCGCAGCTTGTCACCGTCCGAAATACCGCGCATCTCTGCGTCCAATGGATTGATCTCCACTTCTTCCTGCCCATCCGACAACGCGCATCCGCCGAACGTTGCATTGGTCCGCTTCGAGGAAGAGGGCGAGATTATCGACAGGGGATATTTACGCTCTACCGGTTCGAAGCGTGGAAGTCCATACCCGAACCGATCTTCCAAATC